>JAMOQL010000244.1 GCA_027064025.1 Bacteroidales bacterium | reverse complement strand
TTTCCATTCAATAGTCGTATCCTGACCAGCCTGTAAACTATCTTGAGTGGCCTGAGACATTCCGATATAATCGGTTGTTTCGCTTATGGTAGTCCCTGTTTGGGCTAAAATAATCTTTCGATTTTCTCCAGAATTTAATTTTTCAAGGTAATCTCCTGTAAACTGTGTAATAGTCCAAACTCCAGACATTCTAGCTTTTCTTGAACGAAAAGAAATAAAGGGATCATTTTCACCTTTTCTAAAACAGCCCTCTAATAAGGTAGACATCACAACTACTAAGAGCAACAAACCAATTATTCTAAACTTTTTCATAGGTTATTGAATATTCTTTTTTTTAACAAATAGCGTACACGCATTATTCAGTCGGTAAATATATTCATATTTATCCAATTTACAAACGTTAAAAGCAATAATTTATTATATTTCGTTCTTGTTTATATGTTGTTAATATACTGTTGATAAGAAAATCTTACCGAAATGTTAAACAACACTTTACAACAAAACATCAAAATTATCATTAGAAGTTAATTCAAATGGTTCTGTTTTGTATTTAAAAATACGACACGAGCGCTCACCAACATGCGTTAAATTATCATCTTCAACAATAAACATACACCCCTCTCTTAATCCTGCTACATACATTTCTTTATTAGCTTCTATAAATTCATTAATTCTATCTTCTCTTGTTTCTCCTCCATGTCCGTCTGGATGAGCATCCAAAAAATGCGGATTAATTTGAAATGGAATCAAATTAAGTACATTAAAACTCTGAGGTTCTACGATTGGCATATCGTTGGTCGTTTTTATTGTAGGACAAGCCATATTTGAGCCAGCACTCCACCCTATATAGGGCGCACCGAATTGTACTTTTTCTCGAATAGCTTCTATAATATTATTTTCTTGTAGCATCTTTGCCAAAACGAAAGAATTCCCCCCTCCTACGACTATTGCTTCTGCATTTTCTACAGCTTCAACAGGGTCTTTAAAATGATGTATACTTTCTATATCGTGCCCTATTTCATTAAATCTCGCTTTAACTTTTAATTCATATTCATCAAACGAAAGTGTAACACCTGCATATGGAATAAACAAAGCTTTAATTGATTTTTCTCCCAAAAAAGTTTTAATATTATTTTTTGGATACTCTAAATACGGCTCTCCAGCCATTGTTGAATTGCTAATTAGTAATAATCTCATTTTTTCTATTTTTAAAATGCTGCTAAAATTAAATTAATATCTTGATAAGGCAAATCGAACATATCTGAGATATGCTGATTTACCAAAATCCCATTATACAAATATAATCCATTTCTAAAATTTATATCATTCTTTAAGAATTGATTCACATTTGCATAGGCTTGTAAATTTGAAAATTGTTGCAAAAATAAATTTCCTAACACATAACTTGCTGTTCGAGGAACCATAGATGGAATATTAGGAACTGCAAAGTAAGTCACTCCTTTTTTTTCAAATGTAGGTTGCTGATAATTTGTCAGTTCTGAATTTTCAAAACAGGAACCTTGGTCAATACTTAAATCTATTATTAACGAGTCTTTTTTCATCAATTGCATCAACTCTTTTGATATAATTTCTTTATTACCTTTATCTAATTTCGACAAAACTCCTATCACAATATCAGCTCTAGAAAATTCTTTTCTCATAACCGAAGGGTACATAACAGACGTATAAACATTATACTTAATATTTTCTTCCAATTCTTTTAGCCTTGATACAGAATTATCGAAAACCTTTACAAGTGCACCTGCTTTTATTGCTGTTTTCACAACTGATTCCGACAAATGCCCTGCACCAATAATTACAATTTCTGATGGCTTATGACCTCCTATACCAGATAATAGTTTACCTTTTTTCTCCATTAAAAAGTTAGATGCTATATTTAACGCTACTTTTCCAGAAATTTCGCTCATAAACTGAACAAATGGGAAATTAAAAAACTCATCTTTGATATACTCTAATGCTATTGCTGTAATTTTCTTTTTGGATAGTTTCTCAAAAAAGCTTTTTTCAAGAGTACGAATATTAAGTGCTGAAATTAATATTTGATTTCTTTTAAGATAAGTAATTTGTCTATCAGACGGGGGTGATATTTTTACTATTACATCTGCTTTAAAAACGGCTTCTTGCTCATCTATTATCTCGGCTCCAGCCTCACTATATTCAGCGTCAGTAAATAATGCGGCTTCTCCAGCCCCTTTTTCCACATATATCCTTATCCCATTCTCCGATAAAAAACTAACCGTATTGGGTGTAAAAGCAATTCGTTTTTCATTAGAAAAATTTTCTTTGGGAATCCCTATTGTAAGTTTTTTTCGTGAAGATGCCAACATCAACATTTCTTCCTGAAATTGTAATTGAATTTGTTTAGAGATGATACTATTTGTAGATGTCATATTTTTTTAACCTAGAATTTATACGCGAGGAGAAATAAATCTATTCTTTATGGATACTAAATTAAGTGATATAAATTACAATTAAAAAAATAATTCATTCCTCTAGAATTACTTTTTTATATTCTTCGTATCTATTCATTACTTCCGATACGTAATTATAAGGTTCCGAACCTCTACAATATCCATATTTCACCACAGGATCTCTATAATATTTAGGATTAGATTTATGCAGTAAATAATAATCTACATTTCCACTCCACACAGTGGTATCTTTGCCATTTTTCTTAGCTAAGCGTATTGCATCTAGTACATGCCCTAATCCAACATTATAAGAAGCCAATACAAATTTCACTCTCTCTAGAGAGTCAGGAACAGATGTTTTAAGTTGCCTGTCTAACCATGCTATAAACTTAGTCCCTCCTCTTATATTATCTGTGGATGATGATAAATCGGAAATACCAAACCGCTCGGCTGTAGCAGGCATCAACTGCATTAATCCATTAGCTCCAGCCCACGAACGCACTTCTGGATTAAATCTAGATTCTTGATAAATAACTGAGGCAAGAAGCCTCCAATCCCAACCAATATCATGACTATATTTCTTTATGGTTTCATCGTATGTAGATATCTTCGATGAGTTTAATGATAAATAATCGCTTTTAAAATATTTTGCTGATTTCGAATTTCTATAATATTTGTTATACAAATTTGTATACCATCTTTTATTAAAATTATTTTCTATAAATAAATTCAGGTAATACTTTAAACTATCAGCACCTTTTTGCACAGCCCAAGCTATATTTTGTGAAAAGCTAATATTTGTTTTTATATCAATATTAGGATAATAAGTTGCATTAACCTTTGCAATATGCTCATCGCAAACTGTATATTCTATATCTCCAGAAGAAACTAATGCAATTATTTCTTCTACTGAATAATTCTCCATTTCTGTAACATAAATGGTATCCCCAATTTCGTCAGATAGGCTTTTTAGCCTATCGCTAAAAACTGTATTACTTTTAACATATACTTCTTTTTTTGCTAAATCTAGACGTGAACGAATCATATGAGAATCATATTCTTTAAATCTCATATGTTGCCATCCGTCAGGCTTTCTTTGAATTAATATTTGTCGCGTTTGACCAATGGGTTTAGTAAAATCTACGACTTGACTTCGTTCTTTTGTTACGGTAAGATTAATAGCCATTAAGTCATATTCTCCATCTTCAACCATTACAAAACTATCATCTAAATCATTACTTAATATCACTTCTAGATCTAGCCCCAGAAACTCCGATAGTTTTAACAATAATTCATATTGGAAACCCATCGGTTGTCCTTTATAAATAAAATAATCTGTAGATGTATATTCCGTTACTGCTGTAATTTTTCCTCGTGCTCTAATTCTTTGCCAAACTGATTCTAGATTTTTGTTGCTAGTTAATTTTTGTGGATTTTCATTTTTGGTATTACATGAAGAAATAATTACAGCTAGTAATATAAGACTAATTAATATCTTTTTACCAAACATCTCATAAATATACAAAATAACGAAAGAATTTTCAAGTAATTCATTGTTTTTCTCCAAAATCAAACATTATCCCATAAAAAAAGAGCACCATAATGATGCTCCTAAAATATTTTTAATCAGTAATCTTACTGAAATAATTTCACGGCAAGGTCAACAACTCTATTGGAGTATCCCCATTCGTTATCGTACCAAGATAATACTTTTACCATTTTACCAACTACCATAGTACTTTGAGCATCAAAAATTGAAGAATGAGGGTTATGAATAATATCAACAGACACAATAGGATCTTCAGTATATTCTAAGATTCCTTTCATTGGACCTTCAGCTGCGGTTTTCATGGCTTTATTAATTTGTTCTATTGTAGCCTCTTTTTTCAACTTAACTGTTAAATCGACTAAAGATCCTGTTGGTGTTGGAACACGAACTGAAATACCATCTAACTTTCCTTTTAATGCAGGGATTATCTTCCCAACGGCTTTTGCAGCTCCTGTGGTTGTTGGAATCATTGATACCGCCGCCGAGCGAGCTCTTCTCAGATCTGAATGAGGTTGGTCCAAGATTCTTTGATCGTTTGTATATGAATGTATTGTATTCATAAATCCCTCCTCAATTTCAAAAGTATCATTCAAAACTTTTGCAATAGGAGCTAAGCAATTAGTTGTACAAGAAGCATTAGACACACAAGTGTCTTCAGAAATAAGCATTTCCTGATTTACACCAAGAACAATCATGTTATCAATTTGATCTTTTGCAGGAACAGTTAAAATAACTTTCTTTGCTCCATTCTTAAGGTGATCTCCATATCCTCCTTTATTGCTTTCTTTTTCTCTAAAAATACCTGTTGCTTCTATCACAACATCAGGTGTTTCTGCCCAAGGAATATTTATTGGGCTTCTCTCAGCTGAAATTTTAATAATGTCACCATCAACTATTAATGAATCTTTATTAAAATCAACAGTACCATTATATGCTCCTTGTGTAGAATCATACTTTAACAAATGAGCTAATGTTTTAGTATCAGTTAAGTCATTAATTCCAATAACTTCTATATCATTACGCTCTCTTATAATTTTGAATACATTCTTACCAATTCTTCCAAAACCATTTATTCCTACTTTTATTTTCGACATAATATTTCTTTTTAATAATTGACCACAAATTTACTATTTATTAAGATATGAATAAAACAATTTCCGATTTATTAATATGGTCTTAAACACAAAAAAAAGGAGCCTAATAAATAAGCTCCTTTTTAAATTAAATCTATTCTAGATTATTCCACAATAAACTTAGATACTTTTCTTTCTTTATTACTTGTTAAACTAACAATATAAACACCTTTACTTAAACTTTCTGCATTTAATTCTTGAGTATAAATACCTTTTTGTCTATAAATTTTCTGATTGTAGACTAATTTACCTGTTAATGAATATATAGAAATTTCAACTTCAGAAGCTTTAGAAATATAGTATTCAATATTAGCAATATATCTAACAGGGTTTGGATAAACCTTTACTGTTAAAGCATCTACTTTCTCTGCTTTCAACTCTTCTACACCTGTATATGGACGCTTATATAAATCCATTTCCCAGGCACCTAAGCCATGAGTTCCTGCATATATTACACCCGAATTTCGAATACCTGTTTCACAAACACCGTCCATATAACCATTCACATGACCTTGCTGAACCATTTGAAATACTGGAACTTTTGGTATTGATGTTTGTCTCACCCATTGGGTATTAGTACCATCAATATTAGTTGTAGTATAAATACCATATTCTGTACCTAATAATAATAAATCTTCTCCTGGTTGAGTTGTATCAGAAAATAAAGATGAATAAATTGGTGCAACAGGTAATCCTGTTCCTATAATTGATTGCGCTCCATTTGGGTCAGTATCAATATCTGACCAATACCACACATGTACCTGAGAACCATAACCACCTACTGTAACTACAACTCGTTTAGTATCTTTAGGATCTACTGTAACAGAAGTTGGAACGGTTGAAGCAAAATTCTTTACTAATGTACCTGTTACTTGATTGATGGTATTAATATCTGCATTTCTCCAAACCATATCAGAACCAACAACCCCTACTTGATAAGTAGTATCTGGAGTAATAACAGTATCAATTCTCACAACATGATCGTAGATTACTGTATTAGACATAGTTACATTATAAAAATCAAATGCTACAACTTGAGTTTGATAATTAGTTACAGTATCAATATTTATTCCAATAACAGATTGAACATTACACCCACTAGATAAATCTTTGTAAGTGATATCTATCAATGTATCAATTCCAGAGAAAGTAGAGTCAATACTAAAGATATTAGTATAACTTATTGAACCCGCATCTAATGAATAGTTATCATGATTCTCTGATGAATTTACGATACTTGCAACATCAGCAACAGCAATATTATTAGTAAAAGTAGTATCACATTCTGTGTAAATAAGTCTTGAAAGATTTAAAACTGTATCTGAAGTTATAACTCTATTCTGATAAGTTGGTCCCGAATAACGATAAGCATCTTTAATATTTGTAAATCTAAAGAACCCATTTTTATTGTTACCATACTTTGCTAATGCATACAATGAGTTACCATCTGGGCCCCATTTTACATAATAAACTTTTTTAATATTTAGACCTGCGTTAATACCTGACGCCTGCCCTACAACAGCATCCCATTCAGGAGCTTCAGTTTTAAAATTTAATATTTCTCTCGTAATAAAAAGCTTATCTACTCCATCGCCAATTCCTGTTACACCTAAGGCCATTAAAGAACCAAACTTTTCTCTTACGGCTATTGTATCACCTGGATGTAAGGGATTTCCTTGATTTTCTGAAATATCTTCCGCAGTAACTTTGTATTCAAAACTTCGTGGATTAACAACTGTACTTGGTACTAAAAAGGTATAACCCTCATCGAAAGAAACAATAGTATCGGGAACGCCATTTGATTGAATCTCGAGGACTGTATCTACTACAAAAGGAATATATATTTTAGAAGAATCATAATCAAAACTCTCCCACATATCTATTGGGGTAATAAATGGATTGGCATGATTACCAGGTTCTATTGCATCATTCATACTACTAGGCCAAGGGTTCTGATTCATTGCAATACCATTCTCATTAGACCTGAATAAATTTGCATAATAAAGAGTTGAAAATATGGCACCAGGATATAATTCAGAAATTGCGACATAACCTCCATCACCACCAGAAACAGCCCAAGATGATTTTTTATTATTATCTAACATATCCAAATATGGAGAACCATTATCTTGACAGCCTCCTAGAATTTCTCCTTTAGGACCACAATCTATTCCATAAAACTGAGTTACT
>JAMOQL010000243.1 GCA_027064025.1 Bacteroidales bacterium | reverse complement strand
TATCAATGGGATTGTTGTTGGATTTTTAAATCTTGATGGAAGTATTGATGCTGTAAGAACAAAAGAAATTATTGAAATCGCCAAACCTATGGAAATTACTTTTCACAGGGCTTTTGACAGATGTAACAATCCGTTTATCGCATTAGAACAATTAATAAAACTTGGCGTGCATAGGGTATTAACTTCTGGTCAAAAACAAACGGCTATTGAAGGTATAGAAGTAGTTTCTAAACTTGTGAAGCAAGCTCAAAATAAAATTATTGTTATGCCAGGAGGTGGGGTGAATGAAAAAAATATTTTAGAATTAATAAGTAAAACAAAAGCAACAGAATATCATTCGTCAGCTAAAACTTTTACACCAAGCCAAATGCAATTTACAAATAAGCTAGTGCAAATGGGAAACAAAAATTATGATGAAAATAGAATTATTTCTGTTAATGGTGAAACGGTAGAGCATATGCTAAACAGACTTCACTCTTAGCTTCGCACTATTATATTTCTTTTACAACCTCACTATAACTGAATCGTTTTTGAGGATACCAAACTCCATCTGTAGCAGATTTTCCAACAGCAACAACCATATTAATTTGTGCTTGTTTAGGGAGCTTTAAATATTTCTTAATTCTGTAAGAATCGTAGCCTTCGAGAGGACAAGTATCATAATTAAAATTTCTTACAGCAAGCATAAATGTTTGTGCCGCCAAAGCTATACTTTTATGTATTGTAACTTTTTTATCAATTACGGTTACTTCTCTAACACTTGGTCTTTTAAAACCTGTAAATGTTACTATTAATTTTTTAATGATACTAAAAACAAACAAAAAATCTTTTGAATAAAACAAGGGCATTGTTTTACTAAAATAATGTCTACGTTTCTCTTTTCGCGATTCTTTTTCAAAATTATCGGGATCGTTAATTAAATCTAAATTGAATTTTATTGATCGCTTAACATGATCTGGGCGTGCTACAAAAACGACAAGCTCCGAAGCTGTTTTTGCGGGAACTTGGTCTAAACAAAAATAGGCAATTTTTTCTTTGGCTTCTGGCGATATTATTCTGTAAAATTCCCACAACTGCATATTGCTACTGTTTGGAGAAAGTATCGATAGTTCTAGACTCTTTTTTACAATATCATGATCAAAATGATCAGTTTTTTCATAATTTCTTATCGATCGACGTGAACGAACTACATTTTCAAAATCACTCATATTATTTTTTTTGGCAAAGATAAAAGTTTTGGTATTTATAATATAAATCATTCAATTTTATTACAAAAATTTACCTCCCAATATTTTAATCTTAAGAAATGTTTATTTATTAATCGTTTTACAAAATCTTTATAGCCTTTACGGTTATTTCCTGTCCACACTACTTCCGATAAAGCGCAAAGTCGAGGGTATGTCATATACTCAACTTGCTGTGAGATTGAAACATATCCCATTCAAATACAAAAGGAAGAAAACCTCAATAATAAACTAAGTAGTCGTATCATTGTATTGAGTAAATCAAGATAAACAAGACCTGAAACTTGTGCAAAAAATCAAGTTGTATCTTCAATAGCTTTAAATTGCCAATTTGGATTTAAATCAACCCTTCTTCTATGCTGAGAAGTTTTCTGACAAGACAAAGAAATAGTAATAATTAAAACTAAAAAAAGTATCTGAAAGTTAATTTCATATTAAAAAATAAGTCCTCCAAATATTAATATCTGAAGGACTTTGTTTGCTATCTATTCTGAATAAGCCTCTATTAGAATTTCTAATATTTTTACTCCTGCAGATGACACTGGTGATCCTGGTCCAAAAATAGCCACCACTCCCGCATCGTATAAAAACTGATAATCTTGAGCAGGAATAACACCACCGGCAATCACCATAATATCTTCTCTCCCCAACTTTTTCAGTTCCTCCATAACCTGAGGAATTAAGGTTTTATGGCCTGCAGCTAAACTCGAAACGCCCAATACATGAACATCGTTCTCGACGGCTTGTTTGGCTGCCTCTGCTGGCGTTTGGAATAAAGGTCCTATATCTACATCAAACCCAATATCGGCATAACCTGTAGCCACTACTTTTGCTCCTCTATCGTGTCCGTCTTGCCCCATCTTAGCAATCATAATTCTTGGTTGACGACCATCTATTGCAGCAAAGTCGGTTGCTAATTTTTGAGCTTTTTTAAACTCATCGTTGGTTCCTGTTTCTTTTGAATACACGCCTGAAATACTTCTAATTGTTGCTTTATATCTTCCTGCTACAGCCTCACAAGCATCAGATATCTCACCTAAAGAGGCTCTCTTTTTTGCTGCATCTACAGCTAACTCTAGCAGATTTCCTTTCCCTGTTCTCGCACATTCGGTAATAGCTTCGAGAGCGTTTTTCACCTCATCGTTATTACGATTAGCTTTTAACTTCTTCAATCTCTCAATTTGAGACAAACGTACTGCTGTATTATCAACATCTAAGATATCAATTGGATCTTCTTTTTCCAAACGATATTTATTAACTCCAACAATAGTATCTTTCCCAGAATCTATTCTAGCTTGTTTTCGTGCTGAAGCTTCTTCAATCCTCATCTTTGGGACACCGGTTTCAATCGCCTTTGCCATTCCTCCAAGCGACTCCACTTCTTCGATTAATTCCCAAGCTTTATCGGCAATTTCTTGTGTTAATGACTCAATATAATACGAACCAGCCCATGGATCAACAGACTTACAAATTTGTGTTTCTTCTTGAATATAAATTTGTGTATTACGAGCAATACGTGCAGAAAAATCTGTTGGTAAAGCAATAGCCTCATCCAAAGCATTGGTATGTAAAGATTGAGTATGACCTAAAGTAGCAGCCATCGCTTCCACACAAGTTCTTGCAATATTATTATATGGGTCTTGCTCTGTTAAACTCCAACCCGAAGTTTGCGAGTGTGTTCTTAAAGCTAAAGATTTTGGATTCTTAGGGTTAAATTTCTTAACTATCTTTGCCCAAAGCATTCTTCCCGCTCTCATCTTGGCAATTTCCATAAAATGATTCATACCGATTGCCCAGAAGAATGATAAGCGGGGAGCAAACGAATCTATATCCATTCCTGCTGCGACTCCTTTTTTAAGATATTCCATACCATCTGCAAGGGTGTATGCCAACTCAATATCGTTGGTAGCTCCTGCCTCTTGCATATGGTAACCAGAAATAGAAATTGAATTGAATTTCGGCATTTTCTGAGAAGTATATTCGAAAATATCTGCAATAATCTTCATCGAAAATTCTGGTGGATAAATATAAGTATTTCGCACCATAAACTCTTTTAGAATATCATTCTGAATAGTCCCAGATAAATCTTCTAATTTATGCCCTTGCTCTAATCCGGCTACAATGTAAAAAGCTAAAACAGGGAGCACAGCACCATTCATTGTCATGGAAACCGACATTTTATCTAAAGGAATTTGGTCGAATAAGATTTCCATATCTAAGATAGAATCAACGGCAACACCCGCTTTCCCTACATCACCAACCACACGTTCGTGATCAGAATCGTAACCTCTGTGTGTTGCTAAATCGAAAGCAATAGATAATCCTTTCTGACCTGCAGCTAAGTTTCTACGATAAAAGGCGTTAGACTCCTCAGCGGTCGAAAAGCCTGCGTATTGGCGAATAGTCCACGGTCGCATTGCATACATCGCGGAATATGGGCCTCGTAAAAATGGGGCTAATCCAGCCGAATAATTGAGTTGCTCCATTCCTTCCAAATCGGCTTTAGTATAAATGGGCTTAACAGGAATCTGCTCAGGGGTCTCCCAAATTTTATCGGATTCTTTTATTTTATTATCAGACTTATTAAAGTCTTTTATATTGATATTCTTTAAATCTGCTTTCATTCTATTAAATTAAAAAGTTACAAATAGAAAGTTGAAGAATTTCTATTTTCTCAACTCTTCATTAACTAACTGTAAGGTTTCTAGCACATTCGACTTTGCGTGAATAAAATACTTTACTCCTGCTTCTTTTAATGCTTCTATACTTTCTTTTGGGTTCCCCGCAACAATTATTATAGCCTCATTTCCAACTTCTTTTATTATTTGTGGAGCTATTTTGATATATTCATCATCGGAACTACATAATACGACGATATCTGGTTTCTCTGTTTTTATTTTAGAAATACCTTCTTCCAATATTTCGAATCCAAAATTATCCTGAATTTGATACCCTGCACAACCAAAGAAATTACCAGAAAACTGAGACCTTGCTTTACGCATGGCCAAATTACCATATGTAAACATAAATACATTAGGGGTTTTCTCAAGTTTTTCTATAGATAAACGTAGATTCTCAAATGCTTCTGCTCCGCGATATGTTTTTATCGGAGTGATTTTTGTTTTACCAGACCATTTAGCTTTGTTAATTTCAATTTTGTCTGACATATGCTCCTCTATATTTGGATATTGATTGGTCCCCAACATAATTTCTTTGCGAGTAGCCAAATTCAAATCTCTTTGCCGAGCCATTTCTGTAATAGAATCCTGAACAAAATCACTTTCTAAACACTTATAATACCCCCCTTTCTCATCAACTTCTAAGAATAGTTTCCAAGCGTTATCAATTAACGAACTTGTTAATTCTTCTATATAATAAGAACCAGCAGAAGGATCAACTACTTTATCAAAATAGGCCTCTTCTTTCAAAATAATTTGTGTATTACGAGCAATTCTTTTGGATATGTTGTCTGCATTTTTATAAGCAATATCGAAAGTATTAACCGTCAAGGAATCGATACCTCCAATTATTGCCGACATAGATTCGGTAGTCGAACGCAAAACATTAACATATGGATCGTAAATCGATTTATTCCAAGTGGTATTACTAGCGTGAATAAATACTTTTGCCAACTCTATGTGTTTAGGCTGATATGCTTCTACTAATTTCGACCATAAATATCTTAAAGCTCTAACTTTGGCAATCTCCATAAAATAATTCGAAGATATTCCTATATTAAAACGAAAATGCTTTAATATCGTATCTGGCTCTACTTTATCGGTAAGCTCAGAAAGATATTCGTTGGCCATTGATAAACCATAAGCGAGTTCTTGAACAATAGAACCTCCTGCATTAGGGAATATCTTACTATTAATTGCAAGAATATGGAAATTAGGGAGTTTCTGTTCTGCAAACTTGATAAGCTCAACTATTCGAGCATAAGCATCACTTAAATTTTCATGTTCACAATTTCCTTTTGTGGTTAGCCAAGCTAAAGGATCTACATTGAAACTTCCGTAAATTTCATGACTATCAATTTTATTTTTGTCAATATAATTGGCCAACATACTCATTAAATCGGCATTAGAATCTGACGAACAAAAATTAATTTCGATTGCTGTTAACTCTATTCCACGAAATAAGCGTTCAAAATCGGCTTGACTGTTTAATTTAAAATCTTTAAAAATTAAATTTACAGAAGTAACCCCTCGCATTAAAGCATCCAATATAGCTTTATTACACTCGTCTATATTTTTAATTTCAAAATCTTGGCGAACCAACCAATCGTTACCAGTTGTTTTATTCCCTCGAATATACGGAAACTGATTTGGTTCAATCTCTGTTAAAGGATTTTTCTCGACATCTTCTAGTCGATAGTAAGGCTGAACATCGAAACCTTCGATAGTTCTCCAAACCAATTTTTTTTCAAAATCAGCTCCTTTTAAATCGACTTCAATTTTATTTCTCCATTCCTCTGAGCTTATCGGAGGAAATTCTTCAAAAAGTTTTTGACGACCCATTATCTCTTTTTTTTCTCCCTAAAGGGATATTTATTTCATGCAAAATTATTCCTTTTATAAAGGACAATAAAATACTCAGATATGACTTTTATTAGGTATTGACTTAATAAATATCATAAATCCTGACCTGCTATAAAAGTAAGCAAATATCTTGAAATATAAATATATTATATAAAGGTTTGTAGGATAGATTAATAAAGGCGTTGCCTTTTGACTAAAAATTGAATTAATACTTCTGTAAATGGACGATTAATATCAACTTCTACAAAATCAATTTTATACTGGCTACACCGAAGCTTTAACTCGGAATAAAACTGATTCATATGTTTCTGATAGTCTTCTCGAATGTGAGAAGGATTTATTTTAATATTTTCACCTGTTTCGAGATCAACAAAGCGATGTGGTCGATTCTTAAATGCTAAGTTCTTTTCTTTTTCGGGATCCGTAACATGAAACATAATTACATCGTGTTTCTTAAAACGCAAATGCTGCAAAGCAGAGAAAATATCGTTTGGATTTTCTTTCGAGAACATATCACTAAAGATTACTACTAAAGAACGCTGATGAATTTGTTCTGCCAAATCGTGTAACACATTGGCAATATTATCAGAAACAAGATTCTTCTGTATCTCTTGGTTTAGATATTTATCTAGTTCAGCAAACATCATCTTTTGATGACTCAAAGAAAGTTTACTTTGGGTATGCAATTCTATCTTATCAGAAAAAAGGCTTAATCCAGTTGCATCACGTTGTTTTTTTAACAGGGTGATTAATGTTGCAGCAGAAAGAAGAGAAAATTTTAATTTATTAATACCCTTATTAGGGAAATACATTGAAGAGGAAATATCAATTAATATCTGACAACGAAGGTTCGTTTCTTCTTCATATTTCTTAACAAACAGTTTATCCGTTTTGGCAAATAGTTTCCAATCTATATGTTTCTTCGACTCGCCTTGATTATAAATTCTATGTTCAACAAACTCAACGGAAAAACCATGAAACGGACTTTTATGTAAGCCGGTAATAAACCCTTCGACAACCTGACTTGCAAATAGTTCAATATTAGCAAAAGATTCTTTTTCGGTTAAATCTTGAATAGACAGCATCTTTCAAAAATAAGAATAATTAATCGATAAAACAGAAAGCTTTTAAAGTTTCGGTCTAATTATATTAAAAATACTTACTTTCGTTTTTAGCTAAAAAATAATGAGATATATATTAATCCTATTTATTGGTTCAATCTTTTTTTCTTGTTCCAATCCAAAAGAAAAAGCAAAAAATGTATTCAGATATAATGAATCGAAAGGTATAAGCACTCTCGATCCTGCATTTGCCAAAAGTCAGACTATTATTTGGCCTGTTAGCCAAATTTTTAACGGTTTGGTTCAAATGAACAAGAATACCCAAATAGAAGCTTGTATTGCTAAAGATTGGGCCATTTCTAAAAATGGTAGAACCTACACTTTTAACCTAAGGCAAGATGTGTATTTTCACGAGAGTACACTTTTCATAAACAAAACCCGAAAAGTAATTGCTCAGGATTTCGTATATAGCCTTCAAC
>JAMOQL010000242.1 GCA_027064025.1 Bacteroidales bacterium | reverse complement strand
CTAATTTCTAGAAGCACTTTTATATTTCGAAACGAACTTCCAATTAATATTCGAGCTGTCTGTTCGGGCTCTACATTAGGTGTTAATACCTTAAAAAGGTTCTTTTCCAAAGAAGGCATTTTAGTTATTTTTTCATTTATAACTAAGAAAAACTTTTTGTTTTCGACCTCTCTACCAAAAATATCTTTAGACTTTAATATTAGTTGATAATACCCTTCTTTCAGTAATTTTGGATTTTTCCAGAATATGTTAGTTTTTGTGTCTAAACTAGATTCTGTAATAAGTTCTATTGGCTTATCTTCTAGTCTATTATGAGTTCTTAATATATTATTTAACTTTTTATTCCAATCTGAGCTAGAGTCTAAAAACTGATCTGGTTCAGCCCATAAGCGATTGTTTTTTAAGCTTTTAGAAGTTTGTATTTTGTAAAGCTCCAAATTAACTTTTGCTTGGATTTTCTGACCATTTAGATTTTGGGTAATTATTTTAAAACTATCTGCTTGGTTTACTGTGATATAATTAGGAATATCAGCATCAATTTTCAGAGAAACTGTACCTATATTGATATCAGCTGTTGCGGAATGAGTTTCTCCTGTAATATCAATAACATCGACTGTAATATGATAATTATATGAAACATTATCTTTTTTTAGATTATCCGCTTTGCCCCAAAAATTGAATCTAAAAACACCTTCTCCGTCAGTTGTCCCTTCTCCATTAGCTATTTCTATTTCTTGAGTATTAGCTGGTGAGTATCTTCCAAAAAAAGAGTAATTGGGTTTGCGAACAACTCTGTATTTATATTTTGCATTACTGATACCTTCTCCCGAAAATCCTAGTGCAGAACCTTGAATATTAATATTTTCATTTAATTTATAATTCCCGGAGAAATCGTCAAAAATAACTTCAAATTTAGGTTTCTTATATTCTTCTACATTTACTAATATACTTCCATATTGCGTTTGTAACCGAACTCGACCTGTTAAAATTCCTATCGGAATAATAAAACTACCACTCACTGATCCAAATTTGTTTGTTTTCATTTTAATATCTGAAATTTTCTGATAATTAGGATCATAAAAATTAACAATAATATCTTTATCCTTAAATATCCATTTCTTTGTTTGATTTTCTGATAATGTAATAACTTTAAAATGAATGGTCTGACCAGGTCTGTATATAGCTCTATCCGTAAAAAAATAACTTGTAGTATGCTCCTGCTGTGGACGAGATTTGTATAAATATAGGTTTCTGTTTGATCGATACCTATCATTTTTAGTATAAACTTCCACTAGAATATTCTCTGCATTATCAATTTTTTTGACAACTCTTCCGTCCTTATCACTTTTAAAAACACCTAAATTTTCTTTTACTCTTTTTCTTTGCCTATAAGAATAGTGCGAGTTTCGCAGTTGAACATTAACATTTGGTATTGGGTGGCCTGTTTTTCTATTTAATACTACAATTTCTAAATTTTCTTTATCCGAACGCTGTAAGAATGATAAATTTGTAACTTTTAGTGTGGTGTAATTTAACAATAAAGTATCCCCTTTTTCATTGTAAGCTTCTGCCTCTAAGATATAAAGTCCTCTATCTAACCCATCCATAATTAAATCTACAGAATGTTGTTGAAAATCATTTATCCGATTTAATGATATTTTTTTTTCGTAAATAAGCACAGAAAATTTATTATATTCTTGATACAAATCTTTTCCATATATTTGTTTATCAGATATTTCATCAAACTTTTGTTCTTCTATTTTAAGTAACTTTAATTTAATATTTTCTACATTCTTCGACGAAATATTTATAGGGAAATTTTCGTTAGGCAAGATCACTTCTTCTGTCGTTATATTTAAAATTGCCTTATATATTTTATTTTTTAGAAACATAGATTTTTGTAATAAAATACTATCTGTATTTTCTATTAATAAATAATGAATTTGTTTTAAAGCTATTTTGTTATATTTATTGAAATCTTCTTTTTGATTGATTTTAGTAATTAATTTCGAAGCTTTTATCTGAGCTATTTCAGCTATTTCGTATCTAATATAATCGGATTGTTTTACCTTAGAGTACTGATTTAGAAGAGTATCTAACGAAGATAGATAAAGCTCATCCTTATTTTTATTTTTGGATTCTTTATAAATAAGTTTAAGTCGAAATAATTCCACATTGATTAAAGCATCTGGATTTTCTAGTTCTGAATGAAATTTAACTAAAGACTGAACTGTTTGTAAGGCCTGAAATTTTAAGGAAAGACTATCCTCTGAATTTATCGACAAATTGATGAATTTCTGAGTAGGTAAGAAATATTCAGCCTTATCGAATGAAAATTCATCTATAATTTTTGTGATACCTAACAAATTGTTAGAAAACGCATTTATAGCTCTATATGCAACAAAATCGTATACTGTAGGCCAAATTCGTTGGTAATTATCTGATTTTGATACGATTAATTGGTCTATTGTTTGGATAGAAATGCGTTGTAAACTGTCTTTTTGCGATAGAGATGCTTTATACTCAGCAATTATTTTATTACTTATTTTTTTCGCATCCCATGTATGAATATCTTCAGAAGTATTATTATTAACTGTGGTTTGCTGAAATATTTTCCATTTATTTTTCTGAAAAAAACGATAATAAAGTTCTGCATTTACTGAATAAAGTATCTGTTTTACAGGAGTTTGTGTCAACTTAATTTCTTTCTCTATTCTATTTATTGATTTTACTAATCCATCTTCTTCTGTGTAATTTGTTATCTTAATTTGATACATAACAGATTTAACAACTTGTGGAATATTGCCTGCCTTTTTCGCTTTTTCGTAGATCTGATTTACTAATTTTAATGCAGATTTTGGCAAGCCTTCATTTTCCAATTTTTCGACTTTATGCCATTCTTTTTGATAAGAGGGACCCGCCTTAAAGATAATGGGTTTGGCATTTTTTGCAGTATAGATACTTTTAATACTAAATGCCGAAAGAATAATAAAAATGAAACTTGCAACGAAAATTAAGAATTGTTTATGCATAATATCTGAAAGTTATTTTGAATAAATGCTGAATACAATAAGCTTACCAAAAATAATATGCCACTCATTAATTGTACAATACTTGTTAAAAAATATGAAAAATTTGAATAATTAGTTAATTTACTTACAATGGTTTAGTATATTTGTAAATATTGATTATAATAAATATCTCTAATAAAATAAAACCAGATTAATATTGAATTCAAAAAAAATAGCTAAAAGCCATACTATTTTTCAATGTATCCCATGCTATAAACCCATTCCAACTATTAGAATAATTCGAACTATTCTTAAAGAAAGTGATAGTAGGATACTTCTCGATATTGAAGATAGTATTGGTGATATGTTTAATAAAGAACGAAATATTATATTAAAACGTCAAGCAAGAATAGATTTTCGTGAAATTCTAAATGAGGTTAACGATATTAATTTTGATATTAGAATAAACCCTATAAATTCTATAGAATTTACGAAAGACCACCTATTAATAACGCCTTACCTATCAAGAGTTAGGAGTGTATTATTACCTAAAACAGAAGAGCTTATAGATTTGGATTTGTTCTATAAAAACTTTCCAATCAACACGCAAATTTCATTAATAATAGAATCTGAAAAAGGAATAAAAAACTTAGAAGAAATTCTACACTCAAAGTATAGAGAAAATATAGAATATGTTTTTTTCGGAAATTACGACTATCATTTAAGCCAAAATATTTTCCCAATTAACGAACAGTATTCAGAAAAATATTGGGAAATTATTAAGCCTATTATTAGTATTACCGAAAAAAATAATTGTAAGTTTGGGAATAGTCCTTATACAAGATTAAATGATTTTAATTGTTTAAATTATGCTTATAATAATTTAATATCCTGCTGTACCAAGGATTTTGCTGTAATGTCATTACATAAAAAACAAACCCTCTATTTTAGTAAGATCATAAATAATACGGAATTAGAAATAAAACAAAGATATATAGACTATCCAACAAGATTTATTTTTGATGATAATAAACTTAGAGGTAGAAGTTTTGCTTTGGATAAGAACCAGAGAATTATTACACCTCAAGAACAAATCCTTATTCAAAAGCGAGAAACCAAATTGAAGTAATGAGAATGAGAAAAATAGGATTTATTGGTGGGTGCATTATTAATCCAAGAAATATCACAAGGAATCAAGTTTTTTATTCTGTCGTTAATCAATTATTGAGAAATGAGAACCATGAAGAAGTATCTGTCGTTTTGGGTAATTACGAGAATTATAGTCAATTACATAATCAAACGCAATCGTTTATTACAAAAAAAGAACCTGATATTATATATTTATTTATTAGACCTTTCCCTTTATTAATCCTTAATAAAGTTCTAATAAAATATGATATATCAAATTTTAAAACTAAAAGAACGATTAACCCTTTTCTCTTTAAATCTAAATTAAGGTGGGATAATAAAATTACTGACAATCAGATTATTACTAATTATCAAACACCCCGACGTAGTACCGTAGGATTTCAGGATATTAACTTATTCTTGGGGTCATTTTTAGGATTAAATAATAAAAGCACAAATTATATTTTTGATGAAATAGATAAAATTTCTAAATCATGTCGTAGAAATCAGATTAAGCTTGTAGTTATTTTACCTCCACAGTATCACGAAACTCTCATGAGTAAAGTAGTCTGTAAAAAAATAAACAACAAATTACTAGTTAAATTAAAAGAAAGTTCAATTTCTAATATTAATATTTATGATATTAATAACGAACAGTTTGAAAATGACAGAATCCATTTTAATACCTTAGGACATCGTGTTTTAGCAAAAAGAATATTTGATAATCTTATTTCTAATAAGTATTTAGAATAGCTTTTCTTAAGCTATCTTTTTCAGCTTTGGGTAATCGCATATTATTATCAAAAACAGGTTTTTCCCATTCTCCATACATCGGGTTGGGGAGAATCAAAAAATCTACTCCTAATACTGCTTTATTTTTCTCAACGATATCTTTTGCCAATTTTGAATTTCTATTTTCAAATATTTCTGAATAATCGGTTAGATTATCTCCAATATACAGAATAACATCGTATTTATCTAAAACGGCTTCTCTCCTATACCGCTTGGTACTAACCGAATCTCGAAGAAATAAATGAGTGTCATCGGCGAATGGAAATTCTAATTTCCGAAGATTTGTTAATGTTGAAACTTGAGTATTTTTCTTTCTATTAGAAATATAAATAGTCTCTACTCCTTTTTCTTTAGCGTATTTCAAAAAATCTAAAGCTCCAGGCAAAGCCTTTGCTTCAGATTTATCCACCCAAGCTTTCCATTCCTCCGAAGTGTAAGATGTATTTTTAGTAATACAATGAGCCTCGAAAGAGCTGTTGTCAAGAACAGTTTCATCAATATCTACGACAACAGCTTTGGGCTTATCATTATTATTTAGATTTAATTTGTTATCAATTATTAGTTTTGCAAAATGATAGGTTTGCAAATATACGGCCTGCATCTCTGCCGATTTCTGAAACCATAAAGTAGACATCAATAAATAATCGCTATTAACGATCTTTTCAGTTTTAATTGATGAATTTGTATTTGTTTCCTTATTAGGATTAGTATTACAAGCTATGGTAATTAGAAATACAATAAATATTGATAATTTAATAAATGTTTTCATTTGTTTTTTTTTGCGTAAAGTTAATCAATGATAAATTCAAGTTACAAATATAACTTTTTAGATTAAACAATAATTTTTCTATTACAAATATATTCGTTTCATAGTTATCTATCTTTTTGTTTTAATAAATTATGGTAATACTACTAACCCAAAAGTGGCATGTATGTGTTAAATTTAAGTAGACAAAAAGTCCACTTTTCCACTTTTCTTGACATAATAACAGATTTTAGAAGAATAATTATTAAATATTTTCTTTGGAACAAATTTTGGTAAAGCAAGACGAAAATTATATTTAGAAACAATTTAAAAATAGAAATAATGTTAGAACACTTAACTTCAGACACTTTTAAAACAAAAGTATTTAATTACGCAGACAACAAAGAATGGAAATACGAAGGAACAGCTCCTTGTTTAATCGATTTTTATGCAGACTGGTGCCAACCTTGTAAAATGGTTGCTCCAATCTTAGAAGAGTTACAAAACGAATATGGCGAAAAAATCGTTATTTATAAAATTAACACAGAAGAACAACAAGAATTAGCTGGTGTATTTGGTGTACAGTCTATTCCTTCTTTATTATTTGTCCCTCAAGAAGGTCAACCACAAATGGCTCAAGGTGCTTTACCAAAAGAAACTTTCGAAAAAGCTATTGCTGATGTTTTAAAAGTAACAAAATAAGTAAGCATAATTATTATAAACAAAGAACCTCTCTAATTAAGATTTAGGGAGGTTTTTTTGGTCATTAATTAAACGATATTATAGAAATAGATTATTAATAAGTTTGTAATTTTTTTATAATGCCCTTCTAACGTAGTTCATCTTTGAGAACGAAGCTATAAAAAGTTTCCTTTTGGTTTTGTTTGATATTTTTTTCATCATTGTAAAATTAACAAATCAGAAGGATTTGTAATACTCGAACTAAGGACAACCAACCACACAAGCAAACACCAGAAAAATGATTTTTAATTTGCGTTAGGCGATGTGTATTCTACCATTAAGTGCCATTACAAAAAATATAAATGTTCTATTAAAATCTTTATTCCAATTCCTATTAAAACAATTCCTCCAAAAATCTCAACTTTTTTTCCGATTCTCTCCACAAGGTATTTCCCAAGAAGTAAACCAATTATCGAAACTATAAATGTAATTAATCCTATAATCAGCATAGGGATTACAATTGATAAATTCAATAATGCAAAACTAACTCCCACAACAAAAGCGTCAATACTTGTTGCAAAAGACTGTCCAATTAATGTTAAGATTTTTAATTCATTATCTTTTACAATCTCATTTTTCTTTAATCCATCATAAATCATTTTCAATCCAATAAATGATAAAAGAGAGAATGCTATCCAATGACCGAATTCATTAATATACTTTTCAATTCCTATACCAGCAAACCATCCAATTAAAGGCATTAATGCTTGAAATATTGTTAATGAAAAAGATATTGTTAAAATTCGCTTTGCATTTAAATCTCTTATTATCAATCCATTTGTCACTGAAACCGCAAACGAATCCATTGATAAACCAATTGCAATTATTATTATTGAGATTATATTCATTTTTATTCTAATATCGCCAAACAAGACTTTACGTTGTCTTTTGTATTTCCAATAATTGATTCAGCACTTTAATCTCGTCTCGCAATCTTGCAGCTTCAATAAAATCAAGCTCTTTTGCTGCCTTATGCATTGTTACTTTTGTATTTTCAATCGTTTTTTGTAAAGCATCAGCATTCATATATTTAATAACAGGGTCTGCAGCTACATTTGTAGTTATTGTATTAGAATAAGTTCTTGCCTTTTTAGCCTTGCTATCCTGCCCCAGAATTGATTTCTGAGCTTTTACAATTTGCTTAGGGGTGATATTATTATCGGCGTTATATTTAAGCTGAATTTCTCTTCTTCTATTAGTATCATCAATTGTAATTTGCATCGATTTAGTTATTTTATCAGCATACATAATAACTTTACCATTAATATTTCTTGCTGCACGACCAGCTGTTTGTGTTAAGGAACGTGTTGACCTTAGAAAACCTTCTTTATCGGCGTCGAGAATAGCAACCAAAGAAACTTCTGGCAAATCCAAACCTTCACGTAATAAATTCACCCCAACTAAAACATCGAATCTGCCAGCACGCAAATCTTCCATTATTTCTACACGTTCCAAGGTATCTACATCGGAGTGTATATATCGTGAACGAATAGCCATCTTAGATAAATACTTATCTAATTCTTCGGCCATTCTTTTAGTTAATGTAGTTACTAAAACTCGCTCATTCTTAGTTATTCTCAAACGAATTTCTTCCAGTAAATCGTCAATCTGATTTAAACTTGGTTTTACAATTATATCAGGATCTAACAAGCCTGTTGGTCGGATTAATTGCTCTACAACCACTCCCCCCGTTTTTTCTAATTCATAATCGGCAGGAGTGGCAGAAACATAGATAACTTGATTGGTTAATGCCTCAAATTCTTCGAATTGTAAAGGACGATTATCCATTGCCGAAGGTAATCGGAATCCATATTCTACAAGATTTTGCTTTCTCGAACGATCACCGCCATACATAGCACGAACTTGCGAAATAGTAACGTGACTTTCATCAATCACTAATAAATAATCTTCGGGGAAATAATCTAACAAACAAAAAGGACGTGTCCCTGCTTCTCGACCATCGAAATAACGCGAATAATTTTCAATTCCTGAGCAATGTCCAATTTCTCGAATCATTTCCAAATCAAAAGTTACTCTATCTTCTATTCTCTTGGCTTCTAGTGGTTTCCCAATTTCTTTAAAAAAATCAACTTGCTTAACCAAATCGTCTTGAATCTGATAAATAGTATCTTTTAGTGCTCCTTTTTCGGTCACAAATAAATTGGCTGGATAAATTAATACTTTATCATGTCCCTCAATAATAGATGAGGTCTCGGGTTCTATAGAATAAATTTCTTCAATTTCGTCGTCCCAAAAAACAATCCGATAAGCAATATCATCATAAGCTAAAAAAACATCTACGGTATCGCCTTTTACACGAAAAGTTCCTCTATTAAATTCTATTGTAGTTCGAGAATATAAATTATCGACTAGCAAATGCAAAAAAGAATCTCTGCCAATTACTTGTGATTTATTTACTTCAATAATATTTTTGTGAAATGTTTCGGGATTTCCAATACCATAAATACATGAAACAGAGGCAATAACAATAACATCGCTCCGACCAGAAAGTAATGCCGATGTGGTTGCTAAACGTAATTTTTCTATTTCATCGTTAATAGCTAAATCTTTCTCTATATAGGTATCGGAAGTAGGTAAATAAGCTTCTGGCTGATAATAATCGTAGTACGAAACATAATATTCAACCTTATTATCAGGGAAGAAAGCCTTAAATTCACTATAGAGCTGAGCGGCCAAAGTTTTGTTATGACTTAAAACTAAAGTTGGACGATTGTATTGTTCCACCACATTAGCAATCGTAAAAGTTTTTCCAGAACCCGTTACACCCAATAAGGTTTGATGGGTTTCTCCATCTTTTATACCTTGATATAATTTCTTAATGGCCTGAGGCTGATCTCCTGTTGGTTTATATTCCGAATGTATTTTAAAATCCACGCTTCAAAAATACGGACTTCGTCTGGTTTTATATAAAAAATCTGATATATTTTGGAAATAACTTTATAACTTTATAACTTTAATCTTAATACATAAAGAAATATGAAATTATTGATGATGTATACCGATTCTTTTTCTTATCACCCTAGAAGCAAAACCTTAGAAGAATTTGAAACAATTACGGATGGCGAAACTATAGAAAATGCAATTTTGGCTTTTATTCAAGCTGAAGAGCACGACCAAGAAGATATTAAAAAAGTTGAAAAGAAATTGGTTAAAAACCTAAAATGGGCTGCTAAAAAAAATGATACCATGCGGGTTATTCTTCATTCTTTTGCTCATTTATCAGAAAGTAAAGCCTCTCCAGACTTCACCAAAGAATTGTTCGACTTGGTCGATGCAAGAATGAAAAATGCAGATTACGAAAGCTTTCAAACACCATTTGGATACTTTTTAGATATTAAGTTAGATGCCCCAGGTAAATCTTTGGCTAGAGTTTTTAAAAGCTTTTAAAAACTGACAATTCTAATAATAAGAAGTACAAAGCAATAATTATTTCACTCTATCAAAAGTGTGTATTTGTCTGAATGATTTACCTTTACAAGGTATCTTTTTACCCATACACTCTTATTGTTAATTTACACCATTAATAAATACTTATACTTGTTCAAAAAATCCTTTTAAAAATATTAATATAATATTGAGAATTATATATATTTGCAACGTTTAACTAAATAAAACAATAAAATTATGGCTTACAAAATTTCTGATGATTGTACTGCATGTGGATCATGTATCGACGAATGTCCAGTAGAGGCTATCTCTGAGGGCGATATCTATGTAATTGATGCTGAAATCTGTACTGACTGTGGCGCTTGCGCTGACGTTTGTCCAGTTGAGGCTATCAGCCCTGAATAGATATTTCGTAAAAAGTACAAGATAAACTGTCCAAATTATAAATTTGGACAGTTTTTTTTATATAACATATTTATCATGAAAAACCCCAAAACCTTTAGTTACATAGCCATAATTACTTCTATGCTACTTTGGTCTATGTCTTTTATATGGAGTAAATTTGCCTTTGAAACCTATAACCCATTTACCGTATTATTTTTTCGTTTATCCATCGCAGGGGTTTTTCTTTTAATTTTTTCTAAAATTTTAGGTACTCTTCAAAAAATTAAAAAAGAAGACTATAAAATTATTTTACTCCTTTCCTTTTTTGAACCTTTCTTATATTTTATTGGTGAAAATTTTGGATTGCAATTAGTTTCTGCAAGTACGGCATCTATATTAATCGCAACTATTCCTTTATTTATGCCTATACTCGGGTACTATATTTTTAAAGAGAAAGTTACAAGAAACAATATTCTTGGCGTATTAATAAGTGTAATCGGCGTTCTTTTTGTGATAATAAATAAAGATTTCAGCCTCTTTGGTCAACCGTTAGGTATTGCTTTATTATTGTTGGCTGTTTTTTCAGCACTGGGTTACACTGTTGTTCTAAAACAAATTACCTACAAATACAATACATTTACAATTGTTGCTTGGCAAAACATAATTGCTAGCATTGCTTTTTTTCCATTCTTTTTAATATCCGATTATAAACAATTTTCGGAAATTGGTATTATTCAAAGCGACTTTATCTATATTGTATTATTAGCTATTTTTGCATCGAATATGGCATTTATCCTATATACTCACGCATTAAAATACTTTGGTGTAGCCAAAATTGGAGTTTATACTAATCTAATCCCTATTTTCACAATCGTTGTTTCATACTTTGTTTTAGATGAAAAACTTGATTTCATAAAATACGTTGGAATTATTTTAGTAATTGGTGGGCTTTTGATTTCTGAAAAGAAGAAGAAATCTATTAGCAAACCCTTTACTTCTGTTACTGAGGGATAACAAAATAATTATTGATTTAAGAAATCTACTGCTTCCCGATAACTTTTTGGTTTACCAACATCGAACCAATAATCGTTATCATGGACATAAGCCATAACTAAATTATCTTTAGCTAAATTTATATAAGATTTTGTAATTGAGAATTTTTTTTCTTTTTCTTGCTCCAACAGACTAAAAACTTTAGTCGAAAGAATATGAATTCCTGAAAAAGCTAATTGCCGATAATTTTCGTTAGTGTGAATAATTTTTTCTTGTGTTTTCACATTCTCCCAACCAATCATTCTATTACTATAGTTAAACAATAAATATCTAGACGTTAGTCGTGTTCGAACAGCTAATGTTGCTAGAGCTTCCGATTTTTTGTGAACCTTAAGCATCTTTTGTATATTTATATTAGAAAGTACATCGACATTATAGACAATAAAATCTTCCTCCCCTTTAAAAAACGATCTAGCCTTTAGTAAGCCTCCTCCCGTATCTAAAAGTAAATCTGACTCGTCTGAAATAGTCACGGGAATTGAAAATCTTTGAGAAGAAATATATGTTCGCATTAAGACCGCCTGATGGTGTATATTTACAATTACTTCATCAATTCCGTTATCTGAAAGAAATCCAATAGCAATTTCGAGTAATGTTTTTTTATTTATTTCAACAAGGGCTTTGGGTCTGCCCTTACTAATTTGTTGAATTCTTGTACCTAATCCTGCAGCAAAAATAATAGCTTTCATTGTAATTTGTTTTTCATATTGTTGGTAATATAGGTATTTTTTTGTACATTTAGAGTAATTTATTTTCAAACTAAAACTTATAATATTATGGCTAAAGTAATTAAAGTAAAGATGACAGCGATAAAAGACGCTATGTACCCCAACAAAGATTACACTTTTGTTTTTGAGAGTGGTGATGAATCTGTTGGTTTTATGGAATTTCCTCCAGGAGTTACAATCATAAATATTGGGGAAACAGTAACTGTTATTATAAAACTTGAACAAGATGTTAAAACTAAAGATGGAGATGAAGTAAAGGAACACCATACCGTTGGAGCCGGACAAGTAATAGATATTGTAGAATAAATTTATTAATAATTTCTTATATTGGGTTGTATCTATTATCTTTGGTACAACTCTTTTTTTATGAAAAATTTACAACTATTATTTATCGTATTCTTGCTCTTATTAATTTCTAAGTTAGCTTATTCTACAAAAAATTTTAATAGAGACTCTTTATACCAGAAAACTCAACAAATTCTTGACAAAAGCCCTGACTCCTGTTCAATATTTATTAATTCTAATTCAAAATTATTTAAAGAAAATGAGCTAAATTATTTTGAGGGAATAATCCACAGTAAGAACAAATTCTACATAAAATCTAACTTGTTATTATTCAAGTCCATACATAACAATATCGATTATTCAAACATTAACTATTCTGACATATATTATTATTTAGCTTTAAATTATTATCATCTTGGAATTATTGACTCGGCCATCTATTTCTTTAAGGAAGAAGTAAATGTAGAAAAAAACATGGGTTACCACAACAAGACTAAAGGTGCTTATTGTAACATTGGTGTCGCCTATCGTCTTAATGGGCAAATAGATAGCGCCATACACTACAATAATCTTGCAATGTTAGAATACCAACAAGCGCAAGATACATCTGGACTTGCAAAGATTGAAAATAATTTAGGTAATTTATACAGTAACTTTAATAATAAAGTTGCAATTAAACACTACTCCACGGCTTTAAACTATTATTTATCTCTTAATAATACCAAGTATATTGCTATCACCAAGCATAATCTAGGGGTTTTATTTGTAAAGTCGGACAAGTACAAATTGGGACTAGAATATTTAACAGCCTCTTACAGCTATTTTGAAGATAACAATTCTACTTATTATCAGATCATCACATTAAATAATATGGGATTTGCTAATTTGAATTTAAAACATTATGACTTAGCTACTGAATATTTCATTGATGCCATTCGTATTAACGATCAATATAAGGCTCCTCTCACTTTTTCATATTTAAATTTAGGTGAATTAAATAATATTAAAAAAAAATATACTAGAGCGAATCAATATTTACTAAAAGCACTCCAAATTTCTAAAGAAAACAAGATTGACTACCTATTAGATAAAATCTACCAAAATCTTGTTATAGTAGCCGGAATGAATAATAACAAGTTAAATTTTCTGAAATATTTTAATACTTACAAAAAAATACTTAAAAAAAACCAAGAAAAAAGTTCGGAAGAAGCCTTAGCGAAATATCAGAATGAAATGGAAATCATTCAAACTAAACATTTACTTAAATTAGCTTCTAAAGATAAAAAAATAAGATTACAAGAAATTGAAAATAATAATAATGAGATTTACACCAAAAATATTTTACTAACGATTGGATTATTTTTCATTCTAATATTAATTATTTTAATAATAACGATAAAAAGAACTAATAAGAAGATTAGAATATTAAACACAAGCATTAATAAACGAAATGTAATTATTAACAGATATAATACTGAACTTGAAGAAATTGTCGAAGGACGAACAAAAGAACTTAATATAGCAAAATTAAGAGCAGAAGAATCTGATTTGTTAAAGTCTAAATTTTTAGCAAATATTTCACACGAAATACGCACTCCTTTGAATTCAATAATGGGATTTTCCGATTTATTATGCGAACCCGATGTGCAACTTGAAAACGTCAGTCGGTTTAGTAGTATAGTACGTAATAAAGGTTTTGAGCTATTAAATATTATTGACGACATTATTGATGTTTCTAAGATTGAAGCAGGTCTGTTAAAGTGTAAAATAGAAAATGTAAAACATTCTGATATTGTTTTTGCTGTAGAAAATGATAATTTTCTTAAATCTAAATATTTTGAAAAAACTGAAGCGATCGAATTTTCAACTAGCTTTAGTGAGACAGATTTATTGATAAAGGCTAATCTTTTTAAACTAAATATTGTATTTAACAAATTAATTAACAATGCTTTTCAATTTACAGAAAAAGGATTTATTAATGTTGGTTCGAAAATAATCGATAATCAAATATGCTTTACCGTAAGCGATTCGGGTGTTGGAATTCCTAAAGAGCGCTTACTCCAAGTCTTAGAGGATTTTAGAAAATTCAAAGAAGATGAGCATCTAAAATACCCAGGCTTAGGTGTTGGTTTATTTATTGCAAATAATATATTATTAAAAATGAACTCAAAACTCGAAATTGAATCTTTCAGTGGCGGTGGTTCAATCTTCAGTTTTAAATTAGATATTGTAGATGCGTAATACATTAATATTCTGTTTATTATTATTTTCTGCGATAAGCTTTTCTCAAGTGGTAAATTTAGAGAATGACGATTATTTATTTACTGACACAATACAACAACACTATTTTAGTTTCGGAATATCTGCAAATTATTTTAAGCGACAAGATTTACAAAGCTCACCACTTTTGTATCAAGGGGCACTAATCGGTGGTAATATTGCTTTCGAATCCGAGGGTAATAAACATAAATATGAAATTAATTTAAAGGGCTTCTATGGTAACTTATCTGCTACAACTGAGTATGTTATCTATCCTGCCACAGAATATACTTTAAATTTCAATTTTAGATATGTTCATTCGATAACACGATCGGACTCTAAATTTCGTAATTTTATTGGAGGACAAATTAACAATAATGCTCTTTTCTATTATAATTACAATCTACAAAACGCATCATTAAACTATTCATTTTTAAACAACTTAGCATTATCATATCAAGTAGAACATTACTTTAGTTGGAAGAGTAAAACTCTGAAAATTTGGTTTTTAAAAATAAATAGACGAAATAGAAAAATTAAGCTCGATTTTAAATTCAATCTCCCTATTTTCTTTTATAATCTAAGACCTCCTTACTCTTCGATTAGTGATTTTAGCAATGGCGAAAATTTTATAGACATAGATTCACAATCATTTTTTATTTTTAACAATGCATTTCAAATAAATACAAACATGAATATGACCTACTATTTGTCAAATAATAATGCAATAAGGATTTCGTACTTATGGCAAGGCTTTAAATTTACAGATGTCTTTAATTCATATCAATCAACAGAACACATTTTACAATTTTCGTTATTATTTAGATTAAACTAATGAAGGCATTTTTAATAAAATACAGTATCTTAATCGTAATTATCTCATCCTTAATCTCTTGTGATAAATTATTTATGGATGATGCCCCATCGGAAAAACCAAATGAAACTTTTGAGTATTTGTGGAAAGAGGTCGATCAACACTATTCATTTTTTGATTATAAGAAAGTAGACTGGGATAGTATTTACCATATTTATAAAAATCAAGTTAACAATAGTATGAGCGAATATCAATTATTCGATGTATTATTTGATATGCTATGTGAATTAAAAGATGGACACGTAAATCTGATTTCTCCTTTCAATGTTTCTAGATATGAATTTGATCTAAACGCTCCCAACAACTATAATGAGCGCATAATAAAAGAAAATTATATTTCTTCAAAATATTATGTTACAGGCCCATTTATTCATGATTATGCAAAAAATAATAACATTGGTTACATTCGTTATAATTCATTCTCAGGCACTGTAAGTCAATACGACATGGATTTTATTTTAGCAAGATTTTCTAAAACCGATGGACTGATATTAGATTTAAGACAAAATGGTGGCGGATCTATCACAAATGTCTTTAAAATATTGGAACACTTTGTAAGAACAAAAACGGAGATTTATCATTCTTATATAAAAAAAGGACCAGAACATGATAACTTTTCAGAGGTTCAGAAAGCATATGTAAAGCCAAATGCTCAGTATTATTATACCAACAAACCAATAATAGTGTTAATCGATAGAGGTAGTTTTTCGGCAACATCTTTTTTCTCTCTCGCCTGCAAAGCTATTCCAAATATTACTCTGATTGGAGATACTACAGGTGGAGGTCTCGGTGCTCCATCAGGTGGTCAATTACCAAACGGTTGGACATATCGTTTTTCGGTTAGCAAAACTTTGTCATTAAAAAATGAAAATTTTGAGAATGGAGTTCCTCCTGATATATTCTCGCAGCTAAATGAAACCGATGTGTTACTTGGAAAAGACGCAGTGATAGATAAAGCTATTGAGACAATAGAATTACTACAATAAAAAAAAGACTGCTTCAAATTAGTGAAACAGTCCATTTAATTTTTATATAGATTTCTTTATAAAATAAAATTTCCACTTATAGATTCAAAATTATATACTTTGTTAATAGTATCTGCAAAGACCTCTGCAACTGATAACACTTTAACTTTTTTACAACTTGTATTTACAGGAATCGAATCACTTACAATTACTTCTTTAATTTGTGATTCTCTAATTCTATCATATGCTGGTCCAGACAATACAGGATGAGTTGCAATAGCTCTAACACTCAAAGCACCATGCTCCATCATAATATCAGCTGCCTTAGTAACTGTTCCAGCTGTATCAATCATATCATCAAGAATGATTACATTTTTACCTTTTACATCTCCAATAACTGTCATTTCAGAAACCACATTTGCCTTTTCTCTACTCTTATGAGCAACAACCATTGGAGCATTTAAAAATTTAGAATATGCATTGGCTCGTTTTGTGCCACCCATATCTGGCGAAGCAATAACCAAGTTATCGAGATTTAGACTTTTTATATATGGCAAGAATACAGATGATGCATAAATATGATCAACAGGGATATTAAAGAATCCTTGAATCTGATCGGCGTGTAAATCCATTGTCATAACTCGACTTACACCTGCCGCTTCTAATAAATCGGCCATTAACTTTGCTCCAATAGCAACTCTTGGTTTATCTTTTCTGTCTTGTCTGGCAAATCCAAAATAAGGAATTACAGCCACAATTTTATAAGCAGACGCTCTTTTTGCAGCATCTATCAAGAGTAATAGCTCGAACAAATTCTCTGTTGGAGTAAAAGTAGATTGAATAATAAAAACTGTTGTTCCACGAACTGTTTCGTCAAATGCAACTACAAATTCCCCATCACTAAAGCGAGTTAGAGAAGATTTACCTAATGGTTGACCATAAGAATGTGCCACTTTTTCGGCAAAATACCGAGTTTCTGTTCCTGTAAAAAATTTAATTGGAGAAATATGAGACATAACTAAATATTTGTTTTGTTAATTATTTTGCAAAAATAAAGATTTCGAATGAAGTATTATTGTTTTCTAAAAGAAATAGTTATTAAGAAAAAACGTTAACAACCTACTCTAACTTAATATTTTTGTTTAACTCATCGATATAATCAAGGATTTCGTCCTTTCCTCTTTTATCCTCGGATGAACTAATATAATGAGATGGCATAATCTCCCATCTATCAAGCATTTTCTTTTTATAAGAAGTAAGGCTTTTATGTAATTTCGAGGATGATAGTTTATCTGCTTTGGTAAAAATTATTGAGAAAGGAATCTGCTTTTCGCCTAACCACTCCATAAATTCTAAATCGATTTTTTGAGGGTCGTGCCTTACATCTATCAGAACAAATAGAATTACTAATTGTGTTCTTTTAAGGATATAATCTTTTATCAACTGCCCAAATTTTTCTCTGTTAGATTTAGAAACTTTAGCGTATCCATAACCGGGCAAATCTACCAAGTACCATTTATCATTAATTAAGAAATGATTAACTAGCTGTGTCTTCCCTGGTGATGATGATATTTTAGCTAATTTTTTATGATTTGTTAACATATTGATTAACGATGACTTACCTACATTTGAACGCCCAATAAATGCATATTCTAACTTGCTTGTATCTGGACATTTTTTATAATCAGAATTACTAACTTCGAATTGTGCTGTTTTAATAATCATTATTTCTTTAATTTATCAGGTTTAATAAAAACTTCAAGAATTTTAGTCTCAATAATAGGTGTCAAACTAACTTGCTCGGCAATGGCAGGTATTAGGACACTTTCTCCTTTCTTAATTAGTTCTTTGGTTCCATTATCCAACTCTACCATGAACTCCCCTTCTAAACACATATAAACAATAAAACTATCTAAAATTGAATAATCTGTTTCTATTTTTTTATCTAAAAATAAAAAATTTGTAGTAAAATATTTTGAATCGACAAGCGTTGATGCATCATTCTTTTTTACATCGTATTCGATGTTTAATTTCTTGTGATATGCATAATCAATAGCATCTACAGCCAGATCGGTATGGAGTTCTCTCTCTTCTCCATTCTTGGATTTGCGATTCCAGTCATATATACGGTAGGTAATGTCCGAAGTTTGCTGTATTTCGGCTAGTAATATACCTTTACCAATGGCATGTACTCTTCCAGCAGGAATATAAAATGAAGAACCAGCTTTTACTTTTTCTGTATTTAAAATAGTTGTAAGCTCGTCATTATTCAAAGATTGCAAATATATTTCTTTGTTAATTGTCTTCTTAAATCCAATAATTAATTCAGCATCTTTGTCAGCATCTAAAACATACCACATTTCTGTTTTCCCATATGCATTGTGCCTATTCTTAGCCAAATTATCGTCTGGGTGTACTTGAATAGATAAGACGTCTGAAGCATCTATAAACTTGAATAATAAAGGAAACTCGTTTCCAAATTTCTCATAAATAACTTCTCCTATCAAGTCAGCCATGTAAACTTCCAACAAATCGTTTAAATCGTTTCCTTTTAGAAAGCCATTCTTAACTTCCGAGACATGCCCTTCTATACTTGATATTTCCCAAGATTCTCCACAAGTATTGGAAGCTTTCTCTTTGCCTAATTTTTTTTTAAGTTTTGATCCTCCCCAAATTTTATCGATAAGGATAGGTTCAAATTTTATTGGATATAATTCCATAATTATTTTCTCTTCTTTTTAATTAATTTGATAATCGACAACCATTGACTCTGATTTGTACAACGCTATTATTTCTGTAACTTTAATGTGTTCCGGATGTATTCTATATTCGTTTAATTCTTTTAGAGAAATAAATTCAGAAACCAATACTATATCATACGCAGCAACAGAATCAGAAATATTTATTCCAACTTCAAAACCTATAATTTGATTTATTTTTGAAGGTAAGGCCTCTAGAGCTTTTTTTATTATTTGTGTCTTATCTTTATGCTCTTCCTTCAATTTAAAGGACACTATATGTTTTATCATTTCTTAGAAATTATATAAAAAAAACAAAAATACACATTATTAATCCAAAAGGCTCAACGCAATTTAAAGAAACTAGATACTAATAATATTTACTTTATTGAGTTCAAGGAAGTACTAAAGTGTAATTATTAATGATACTCAGTATCTATTTGAATAGACAATATAAATTATTTTTAAAAATAAAGGTAATGTCCATAAATTTTACCAGACTTTAATTCAAGTGTAGGCATTGGGATTTTAATAATATTTAATACAGAAAATGCTTTTTTAAGAAATTTAGATTTTACAGGAATCTTTCTTAAATCGATATCTAGACTTACAAAAAACTGAGATTCCCGTTCATAATATGGTATATCTTCGGGATTAGATTTTCCTCCTATCATTCCTGTAGCACCGTATCCTATCGCAAAATTTATCAATTTAGGAAACCATTCTATATTAATAAACGACCTTACATTAGCACTTAACCAATAAGTTTGCCCATTATAGTCTTTTAATATTTGTTGACTTAAATTTTGTCCTGAAATTTTAGGTCGATAAGATGGGAATTTGGTTTGATGGAAAGAATATTTAATATTTACTTTTTGTTCTTTCCAGAGTAATTGCTGTGTCAGAAATATTGCAGAGCCAGTGAAATTTGCTGTTAAATCGCAAACAGAGGCGCCCCAATATTCTGATTTTGCATCTAAAAGTTCTATAGTCGACATACTTACAAAAGCTAAAGCAGCACCCATTATAGATGCTGTAGAGGTTTTTAATCCTGACCATTGCATTTGTTGAGTATATACATTTGATAAATGGTACGATGAGAATGCGTGTCCTGTTTTATCCATACCTCTCCATTCGTTACAATCGTTAAACCAATGTAATTTTGATTGTGGATAATCGGCATACCAAAGTTCATTTAACATAAAATAACTAACTGATAAACCAACTGCATCAATCATTAAACTAGAGTATAATCTTTTTTGATTGATTGTATTTCTAATTTGTGAGAAAGCACTATTCGTTACTAAAAATAAACTTATTAAAAATATTATTCGTTTCAACATTCTTGAATAAAAAAAGCTGTCAAAAATTGACAGCTTAAATTTATAACTATTTTTTTTGTTCTTTTATTATTCTACAGAAAAAGAACAAAATTTAACTTCTTTTCCGTTAGTAACACCCACTCCGTATTCGACACTGTTAGGAGCCAACGTTTGCGGAATTAATACAACATCTTTGTCTTTACCTGTAAACATGGGGTCTCTTTCGTAGCTACCGTCCATATATATGGTATATACAGCAGCCATTCCGTTAGGTTTTGTTCTAATATTATTCTTAAATTCTTTTACTTTTTTTAAATCTCCAGTGTGTAAATTAGATTCATTGCCATTATAGAATAATTTTAATTTATTCATAACTTTCACTAATTTATAAGAAGAATAATATCCATGATCATTGGTTGTGTTTTGAACTTTAGGGAAGATTTTTATCCACTCAAACTTTCCTTTTTTATTGATACCTCCAGCCATAATATTGTTGAAGTGATAATACTGTATTCCATCTTCTTCTTTTGATCCTGCTTTGACAACAGTTCTTCCATCTACCCATTTTTGTTCTGTAAGAATGATATACCCTCCATTGGCCAATTCTTCTATCGAATTTACACTGTATGCATATTGAATATCTTTGGTATCACCATATTCAGGCTTTATTATTTCAGTTAAAAATTCTCTAGGAAACTTCATAAAGAAAGATTTTAAATCTAAATCTGGAATAGCTTTAAGGGTATTTGGATTATATTTCTTAAAAAACATTCCTTGTTTTTCGTTAGCAAATTTTACGGAACGTCCTTTAACAAATCCTCCAACTACAATATTCCCTTTCTTATTAATGGTGTATCTAGCATCTGCTACTTTAAATTTAGGCATGGTTACAACAAAGTTAAACATAGATTTCTTTGCCGTATTATATATAAAAACAATATAATTATAGGTCTTGGTTGTCGAGCTTTTTCTTGTGCTTACAATTTCAGATTTTGCAAGTATAATAACTTTCCCGTTATTGTACGATTTCTGAACAATGATAAGATCTTTATTATTAAATTTTTCATCTAATACGATATCTGTCTTAAATACTTCGGCAAGATTAAAATCTAGAATAATCGTGTTTAATTTATCTGAATTATATTTTTTAAATGATTTATGAGACTCAATCACAATATTTTTTTCATCGTCAGACAAAAATATATTAAATCCATCTTTTGGAGCATTGCTCAAAGGAACTGAAGCTAATTCTTTGGGCTTATTTTTCAATGTACCATCTGGTTTTAAATAGGAAACATACAAAATTAATTGGTTTCTATTTTTATTTTTGGCTGATGAAAATAAAATAAATTTATTATTTCTATAAAACATAGTCTCGTACTGTGTTTGTACTCCACTAACACTTGGCAAAAGAATTTCGTTCGATTGCTCGAAAGAATTGGTTAATGAAGAAAAACTTTCTAACCAAACTTTATTTCTATTTAAGCCTACTTTATGATCGGAGCGTATATAATAATACGCATCAGAATCGAAACCAACAGCTTGTTGATATGATGTTTGTTCGGGCATTTCTTTATATGCTCCCCAATCGACAGACTCTAACGATTGTGCATATAAGCTTACTGTTAAGCTGATAATAATAAATAGTGAAACTAATTTTTTCATCTTTTAATGTTTTAATCAAGTTCTTTAAAATTGCAAAAGAACTAATTTGGTTAATTATTGAATAAAGATTAATAATTCTACTTTAGTCACGAAAGTATCAAAATTTCAAGAAATGTAGAGAGTTTCCAACATTTTTTTATATTCTTTACTACTTTAGATGGATAATAGAAATAATCTTTATACTTAAAAAGCAAAATTGTTTAATCAATAAAGATGCCATTCTTTTAGAAAGTGAATTCAGAATCTAACCATAATAGCACATCGTCTTTATCGTATTTTCCATAGAATTCATTGATAAACATAAGAACTTCCTTAATTTTATCTTCTTTAGAATTTTGAGAAAATCCATCCAATACAATTTGTACTTCTTCTTTTAATTGTTTTAAATCGGGGAAAATTGGAGTAAAAGAACTTATTGTAACTCGTCCATTGTTCTCTTTTCTATTCATGTATTTTAATTTCATTTCTGAAATCTCAGAGCCATCGATTGGAATGCCATCTATTTTTAGGAGCTCTTTTTTTTCGAGTATTAGAATATCTTTTTCGTGCGATAATAATTTATCAATTCGCTCTCCTCTATACATATAGCTTACATAAAAGAATTGATTATCATTCATTGGAAAAATACTTTCGCTGATTTGCAGTTTTACTTTATTTAATATCACATAATTTCCAGAAAAATAGTTTTCTAAATCTACCCTATTCACAAGAGCTCCTGAACGTGAACTCATATTACTCATAGCTGGTGCAAGGTTGGCTTTGGCAAAAGCCAAATTGCTGTTATCAGGTTTTAGAATAAATCGTCCTTTCCCAGGTAGAATGAGGGCGGCTCTTGCATTTTTCGATTTAAAAAGAAATTGTTCTCCTGCTTTAAATGAGCTTCCTTTTTGTAAAGGATTATCATCTTTTTTATACACAATATCGCCATCTACTTTAATAACTCTATAGTTCTGAGCATAAAGCGTACTAATCGACAATATTAGCAATAAACTTAGTATTTTTTTCATAAGGTTCAATTTTGTCTTTAATTACAAAGATTATATTTTTATCCCAATAACACAAATGTCATCAATTTGTTCATAAGGTTTTTGGGTTAGTTCATCAATTCCTGATTTCCATTCTTCAATACTATTATCGAGTAATTTCCCTTGCTGAGGCATTCCTTTATCAGAGTTATTTAATATTAACCTTTTAAAAGGCTTATACTTATATTTTTTGCCTTTTATTCCTCCAAATTGATCGGCATATCCATCGGAAAACATATATAATTGATCTCCTTTCGATAAATATATAACATTGTTCTGAAAATTATTCATAACCAAATAATGGGCCACAGGCATTTTATCAGGTTTTAATTCGTAGAGTGTTTTCCCTTCTATTTCAATCTTTTTATCGTCAAATATTTTATACGTTGTCTGTGGGCTTTCTATATTTAGTTCCGATTTAGAGATTATATATAATGGGTTATTAGCTCCTGACCATTGCACTTTATTGGTTTTTAAATCGATTACACATAAAGACATATCCATCCCGTCTTTTTGCTCTCCACTAATACCTTTTTGCTTTAGAGCAAAGATAACTTTCTTTCTCAATTCATTTAAAATATCAGCTGCAGATAAATTTCTATTATCATTAACAATTTGATTAAGAAAAGACATCCCCAACATACTCATAAATGCTCCAGGAACACCATGCCCAGTGCAATCGGCAACTGTAATAATAAGTGTTTGATTAGTTCTGTGCGCCCAATAATAGTCTCCACTTACAACGTCTTTAGGTTTAAATAGTATAAAATGATCTTCTAAAGCGTCATCGATTAATTCTTTTGATGGCAAAACGGCTAATTGTATTCGTTCGGCATAATTAATACTATCTTTTAATTCGTGATGAATTTCCATAATTTCATCTTTCTGCTTTACGATTTCAAGCGTTCTTTCTTCTACAATTTTTTCTAAATGAATATTTTTAGCTTTTAAACGCGCGGTATATAAACGGACTAAAATAATTATGATTAAAATAAATATTAATATATAAAAAGTCATAGCCCAAATTGTTCTAAACCACGGAGTTTCTATGGTAAAGGAATAAGTTCGAATATTGCTTTCAATATTATATCTGTTTTTTGCCTTAAGCTTAAAAGTATATGAACCTTCGTGTAAATTTTGATATTTAACTTTATTTTGTTCTGACCAATTGGACCAATATTTATCTGCACCTTCAAGAATATAAGAATATTCTAATTTTTGACTATTTTGCTGATAAAGAGACGAATAAATAAATTCTAATGTATTTTTTGAATAATCTAAACTGAAATTTATTATTGTATCCAAACCTTTATAAATATTGGAATCGTTTAAAGTGAGAATTTTCCTAATATATGAACTAGGCTTTATTTCACGGTTATAATTGTTATCAAAAGCAATTAATCCTTCTTTTGTACCTATCCAAATCCTAGATTCATTTTCTATAAATAGATTATTATAATTATGAAATAATAATGCCTTAAATGGTTTACATGAAAGGCTATCCGAATTTTTTGAATACATTATTTTATTATCAATAATAGCATAAGATTCGTCATTTATTTGCTTCATTTCTTGAATCGAAGCAAAAGAATCTACTTTAAAATCATAATAATTTTCAAAAGAACCTTTCTGAATATCAGCCTTAAAATTGGCTGGAGTCTGTTTAATTATTTCTTCTTTTGTTTTGTATTTCTTCACCCCAGAAAAAGTTGAGAAATAAATATTATCATTATAAATAAAGCCTTTAGTCCATCCTTCATCTAAACCATCTTCTTCGCCAATAAACCATTCATAATTAATCTCCGAATTCTTATTAATTTGAACTTTATATACTCCCATGGCTTTTGTCCCTATCCAAATTACAGCATTATTACTAGAGTCTGCCAAACAACTTAGGGTTGTTATATCTGCGGCTATTTCGTTATTATACTTTTTTTGTACCCATTTATTTTTATGTTGATAAATATATACACCGTTTAATCCTGCAGCGAGCAATTGATTGTTTGAATAAATATAAATTAATTTTCGAGCATCAATTGAAGCAACAAGATTTAGTTTACCTTTTTTATTTATCTGGAATAGACCTTCTTTTGTACCAATAAGTAAACCGTTTGGAGATATACATAGATCTGTAATACTTAAATCGATATCTTCGATTCGTTTAAAAAATCGATTATCAGATTTTGTTGTTTGCACAAAAAGTCCTCTCGATGTAGCAACATATAGTTGATTATTATATTTCAAGACATCAGAAACAGAACCATATAAACCTGATTCTTCGTTGAAGAATGAAACTGGAGATGCGTAATTTACAAAACTAATTCCATTTGCCGTAGCTAGCCATAAATTTCTATAATTATCTTGATATATACTCTTTATATCGTTCGATAACAAACCGGTTTTTTGATTAAACTCAAATATTATTTTGGCATTTTTAGAAATAATCAGTAAACCATTCATTTGAGTATTTAATGCGATATTACCATCTTTTAATAATTTTGCTCCGAAAATTAATGACGATATTAATTCATGATTATCTGTAGAAATAATAGGGTTAATTTTATATTTTTTTGCTTTAGGAGAATATATAAAAAGTCCTTTTTCTTGAGTTACAATAATATATTCTGATTTGGAATAAAGGATCCCAAAAACGCCAATATCTTTAAACTTTTCTCCTTCGGAGACTAATATTAATTGATTATTTCTATATTCTAACAAGCCTAAATTACGTTGTCTTACAAATAATCTTTGATGACTTACAAATGCATTATGAAAAGTTCCTGCGTTGTCTCCAATAGGTTTTATGATTTTTATTTTATTATTCTTGAATACATATATCTGCTTTTGAGTAAAGAAAATAATAGATGAGTCTAATTTGAATGTCTGCCATACAGCTCCAAAATTTTTATCTTCAATTTTTAAACTATCAGAAATAGAAAAATAGGACTTCTCTCCTTTTGCATTAATATCAATATATCCAAATTCATTTAGAGCTCCAATATATATTCGATTATCGAAACCTTCTGCTAAGGATGTAATATAATTTGAACTTGGCGTAATATTTATTTTCTCCCAATTGACACCATCGAAACTTATAACTTTTGTATAATTACCAAAGTACATTATTCCATCTTCACTTTCGAGAACAGATGCATTAGAACTATTACAATCAACCCCGTATGCTTTTTGATTATAATTCTCAACAAAGGGTTTTCTTGCTTGCGAAAATCCCTGACTAATATATAATAGAACAAAAATTAATAATAAATAATTTTTCAAATATTTACTATTAATTTGAAATTCTGATAAAATCATGATAAGTTAGTTTTGAGTTTTTTCACTACACTATTCTTGAAAATTTACGAGGAATAGCCGTTTTAAATTCCATCAATTCTCCCGTAGTGGGATGCTTAAAACTAAGAACCCATGCATGAAGCCCAACTCTACCAATCAAATCGAGCGTTGATCCATATTTTTTGTCACCAACAATAGGATGCCCAATATCTTTCATATGAACTCTTATCTGGTTCTTACGTCCTGTTTCGAGCCAAACTCTTAACAATGCAAACTGTTTTTTGCTTTTGAAAGTCTTGTAGTGTGTTGTGGCTAACTGCCCCGATTCTGGATCTTGGCTAGAATAAACTATTAACGCTTTAGATTCGCGTAAATACGAACTAACACTTCCACTCCATGGCTCTGGTTTCCCTTCTACTAAAGCTAAATACGATCGTTCTGTAACAACATCAGTCCAATTTTCTTGTAAATACTCTTTAACTTTAATACTCTTGGCAAACATCATTAATCCTGAGGTTTCTCTATCCAATCGGTGTACCACAAAGATTAAATTTGAAGGATCTTCCTTTTTTACATGATTACTTAAAATCCGAAAAGCTGTTCGTTTATTTTCTTTAGCTGTAGAAATAGATAAAAGTCCAGCGTGTTTATCTATCACAATAATATCGTTATCTTCGTAAACAATACTTATGTCTCGATATCTTTTTTCTTCAGTTTTTGTTTCCTTAGAAATTTCGATATTATCACCTACTTTCAAAGGATGATTGAATTGCGAAATAGCTTCATTATTTACCAGAACTAGTTTATTTTTTAATAAAGCCTTAACTTTATTACTCTTTCCTAAATTCTGATATAAAAATTTTAGCAACTCATTTTCTTCTTTAATAATAAATGTAGTGTTTTTTGCTGCTTTAGTTGATTTATGTTTTGAATGTTCTGACATGATAAATTTATTGATCTGGGATATTAATAAAATTCAATTTATATATAAAAGTAGTATTAAGTCGTATCCTTTTCAGTATAAAATCTTAATTTTACAAAAATACAAAATTTTCAAGCAAGACCTATTCAAAAAAAATATTCATATTTTGAATATGCTAATAATAATTAAAATTCAAGTATAACTTATCCTTATGATTAAAAAAATTAGACATTTCATAGAAAAAGAGATTTGGCTAAAAGAAATTTCTACCCTTCCTAAAATTCAAGCCTATCTAATAAAATTTCTTAGAGTATTAGTGATGTCCTTTAAAGGATTCAACGAAGACGGTGTACAAATCCGTTCATCGGCTCTAACTTATTTCACTCTGCTCTCTGTTGTTCCTGTGGTGGCCTTAGCTTTTGGTATATCTAAAGGTTTTGGTATGGAAGAAAAGCTTAATGCTCTTCTAATAGAAAAATTATCTGCTCATCAAGATATTATGGATCAAGTTATTAGTTTTGCTAATAGTTTACTCAACAACACAAAAGGAGGTGTAATTGCAGGAATTGGAGTTATTCTATTATTTTGGTCTGTACTTAAAGTTATGGCTAATATTGAAGAATCTTTTAATGCAATTTGGGGTATTTCTAAAGGGCGATCTTGGATTAAGAAATTTACAGAATATCTAACCATAATGCTTATAGCTCCTATTTTACTTATTCTATCTAGTAGCCTAACAGTATATATTTCATCTGTTAAAGAGCAGGTGGTAAATTCAATCAGCTTTTTGTCATACGTAGATAAAGAACTTTCTTTTTTATTAAGCTTATCACCATATATTATTTTTTGGCTTTTATTGACAATGGTCTATATGATAATGCCCAATACCAAAGTTAAATTTAAGCCCGCTTTAATCTCGGGAGTGATAGCAGGAAGTTTGTTTGTTGTTGTTCAGTGGGCTTATGTTAAATTCCAAATAGGTGTCGTTCAGTTTAATGCTATCTACGGTAGTTTCGCTGCTTTACCATTATTTTTAGTTTGGTTACGAACCAGTTGGACTATTGTACTTTTTGGGGCTGAGCTTTCTTTTGTAAATCAAAATGTAGAGCAATATGTACTAAAAGAAGAATCTAGTAATATCTCTAGTTCTTTTAGAAAAAAACTGAGTATTTATATCGCTTATTTTGTTATTCAGAAATTCCAAGAGGGTATTGCCCCTACGACTCAAGATATTAAAGATGAATTGAAATTACCTTTTCGATTAATTTCTCAAATTACAGAAAACTTAGCCGAAAGTCATATTTTTTCGAGAATTGAAGACGAGCAATATAAAGTCATCAGATATCAGCCCGCTGTCGATACCTCTATTATCTCCATTAAATATATACTTAAAGCCATTGATGAATATGGGACAGACGATATTCCAGAACCTACAAATAAGGTATATCTAGAAATTAGTCATAAGATTGATGCTTTATTGAAAGAAGATAGCATTGCCATCATAAAAGACTTATAAAGATCATTTTCTTATCAAGAAATTTTTTCTAAAATAAATAGAAATATTTCTTAACTTTAGGTATAAATAACACTAATCTTATGATACAAAAAATCCCCAGCAAAAGCTGAGGATTATATTATCAGTATATTTATTAGTATTATCTAATCACATTTACCGTACCATCTCTTTCATATTTAATATCATAAATATCTTTGTAAATGATGTAATATGCATAAATACCCGGCTTAACAAAATTACCATTTACTTTTCCATCCCATCCTTCATGTAAATTGTTTGTTTCGAAAATAGGTTCTCCCCAACGATCATAAATATAGAAATGATAACCTTTATTTAAGATATTGGTTCCAACAGGTAAAAATACCTCATTATGATTATCGCCATCTGGGGTAAAAGCATCAGGTACATAAAACTTAACTTCTGGTTTAACCTCAACAAATTTATATGTTGTATCGGAGCAACCATAATGTGTAAATGCTATTAATTCTACTTCATAAGTTCCAACTCCTTCATAAGAATATTCTGGCGATTTTAAATTAGATAAATCTCCAGTTCCAAAATTCCAGATATAAGATAATGAGTCCACATTTTCTGAAAGATTATTAAAATTAATTACTGGTTTTAAAATACTAACCGTTGAAGGCTGAGCTTTGAAACTAGGAACAGGTTTAGCTTCTATATGAATCAACGCTGTCTTTGTTGTATCGGTAAAACAGCCATCTGTTGTTATCACTTGTAGATTTACATCATAAATACCATGAGTATTGTAAATATGAGATGGCGAAGCTGATAACGATAAGTTATTATTATCATTATCTCCAAAATTCCATCTATATTTATCAATTAATCCTATTGGATTGCTAATTGAAGAAAATTTAATTTCTTTCGGAACACAGCCACCATATTCATTAGCAACAAAATCAAGGTAAGGAATAGGGTAAGTATATATTGTAATTGAATCTTTTATCTCTTCACAGCCATCTCTGACTGTAAGTTGATAAGTATAAGTTTCTTTTGGATAAATACTCAAAATAGTATTAGAATAATACCCATCAAAGGTAAACTGATAAGGTTCTCCTGTTCCGCCTGAAATTGATGCATTAAATAAAATTGGTGTATTTGGACAAGCTGTATCCTTATTGATATAAGGAGCCATCACTAATTGTGGGTAATTTTTATAAATTGCACTTTTTGTAATCGAACATCCATTTCCATCTACACCTACTAAAGTATAATTTCTATCACCATCAATCGTATCTACAATACTTGAGACCGTTTCTTGTCTTGGAATATTATTTACTGTCCACGAATAAAAGTACGGTGCTACTCCATTAGAAACACTTGCCGAAATAGTCTCTTCGACGCCTTTACAAACGGTTTTGTCGACAGGTAATGAGAAGGTGTATTTATCTACAATAACATTAGATTGAATAGTTGAGGAACAAACGGTACCTCCCATTTCGTTAGAACCTGTAATATAGTATATGGTAGATACTTCTGGAGATGCTACAACAACAGACCCTACATTTGACGATAAGCCATAGGAAGGAAACCATGAATAACTGGATGCTCCATTTACCGAAATATTAAGTGACGTTCCTTTACAAATTGTAGTATCGTCAGGATTAACAGCTAATGCTGGAACATCTATCCCTGTAATAGTAATACTACCAATCTCAGAGCAATTATTAACATCGGTAAGGGTTACAAAATAATCTGCGGTATTGGTCACTGTTGTATTTTGAATTTGTCCTAATCCTAGTCCATTATCCCAATTATAAGTTCCAGAAGGCCCTGCTCCTGTTGCCGATAATTGCACTTGATTTCCAATGCAAACAAAACTACTATTTGCGGTTACATTAGGAACAATTTGTGGACTTACTGTAAGCTCTAAAGAATCGACCCCTTGACAAGAATTAGCATCTGTAACTGTTACATATGACATTCCTGCTGTAAAATATTCTGAAGTTTGTAGTGTTGACGCATTAGACCATTCATAACCAGTAAATCCAGCTCCGGCATCTAAAATAGTAGAAAGTGAAGGACAAATTACAGAATTACCCGTAATATTGGGGATTGGATTTGGATTAACAATTACATTAACTTGATCGATACTAGAACAGTTATACGAATTGGTTACCGTAACAACATAAAGACCTGCAGAATGAACCATAATAGTTTGACTTGTTTCTGTTGTAGGACCCCAAAAATAGCTTGCATTAGTTACATTAGCATCTAACAAACTAGAATCTCCTGCACAAAAAATAGTATCTCCAATAATATCTACGGTTGGTACTGGATTTACGTTAATTAATACACTTGCAGTATCTGAACAACCACTTGTATTACTAACCGTTACATAATAGCGTGTAGTAGCACTTGGAGACACTGTATTGGTATTATTGGCAGGCAATCCGTTGCTCCAAGCATAAGTATCTCCACCCGATGCTGTTAAGTTAGTTGTTTCTCCATTACAAATAGTAGCATCTTGCAACAAGCTTGCAGTCACTGTATTCAATTGGACTGAGATATTTGCGGTATCGCAACCTCCTCCTTCTGAATAAAGAACCTGATAATCGCCTGCTGTACCAGCCAAAGCCGAAACATTTAGTGTTGGGTTAGTTTGTCCAACAATAGCAACTCCTTCTTTATACCACTGAAATGTTCCGGCACCCGGCCCTGTTGCTGACAAGACCAAATCGTCAGTACATAAATCTCCTGATTTAGAAACGCTTACAGAAAAAGCATTCGATTCATTTAAGATTAAATTATCAACAATAAAATATGAAATATCTGTACCGTCTCCATTATATCCACATCCCATTGGAATATTACAAGGACCTCCTAAAGCAATAGCATACACATTAAAAGTAGGTGTAAATGTAATAGAAATAGATCCCCAACCAGAAGTTGCATCTGGATTATAACTAACATGTCCAAGTTCGACAAACCCTCCTACACCATCTGGACAATCATCACCATTCCAAGGTATATCTGCTGCATTTGGAGTCCCAAATATTGTTATATCAATTGGGCAAGAAGGATTTGCAGGTAAAGGATTACTAATGTTTTCAATAATATTATCTGTATAAGTAAAAGCTATTCCAAAATCTAATTGATACTCCGTTCCATTTACTAATGGAGAGGTAAAGCTCGCACCTAAATATTCAACGTAAGTATTACTTGGGGTAAGTATATCACCATCTAGATGATAAGCAATAAAACCCGCAGCAGCATCCCCGTCAGGGAAAGGAAGTGGTGCTGGACCAGTGTAATCACAAGTATTAAAATAATCAGCGGTAGCTGTAGTTTGTGGTTGATTCCATGTGTCGGCACAGTTTGTTAAAAAGTCTGTAGTTTGACTATATTCTGAAGGACAACAAGAATGGTCTTCGAAAGACGGGTTTGGAATTAATGAAGAAGGTTGAGTTACAATACCACTACAAGCGCAATCAGGATCGTTAATATCTACTAAGCCATCACCATCATCATCTATTCCATTATCACAAATTTCTTGTGCATATAAACTAAAGGAGGATAATATTGTAAATAACACTAATAGGGAAATATTTTTTTTTATGCTCATCTCAAAGTTTTTTGTTCTTTAATAATTGTATCCCAAAGACGTAAACTCTTGGTATTGGTTGCTTTATTAGGACATACAAATTTACATTTTACAAGTAAAAAAAACAAGCCCTTTTTTTCTCTTATTAACTAAGTTTTGAGCAGATGTGAATAGAAAATAAATGTCTTAGATAAAGCGCTATAGAACAAGTCTACAGAGTATTAGAAAGAATCATCTAATTAAACAATGTAGAATTTAGAGAAATAATTAGAAAAAATCTGAGTATAGGGAAATGGTAAAAATATTTTTTTTACTCAATTTACAAAAATACTTCTAAAATAGAAAAAACACTAAAAACCACACTCCCAATGCCATTAGTTGTAAAAAATGCCAAATTGACTCTCGACAAATCATCAAATTTCACTAAACTATGTTGGTAAAATAATAATAGGCTAAAAAGGCTTGCTCCTATCCAATAGTAAAGACCAAAATGAGCAAGCAGACCAATGCTAATTAATAAAAGAAAAGCGATAAAATGTAAA
>JAMOQL010000241.1 GCA_027064025.1 Bacteroidales bacterium | reverse complement strand
AATTAGAACTTGAAAATATCAAAGGCTTATATCCAACAGAAGTAATGGATAGTCAAGAGTTTTTAATCGAAGAAATTATTGATGGCGATGAATATGCCGTTGATACCTATTTCGACAAAGACGGCAATCCTGTAATATTAAACATATTTGAGCACGTTTTCTCGGGAGGAAAAGATGTCGCTGACAGATTATATTTTTCATCGGCAAAAGTTTTTGAAAAAACTTATGACAAATTTCTGAATGAGTTAGTGAAAATTGGAGAAAAAACAGAAATCACTAATTTCCCTATGCACATCGAATTTAGAATTAATTCTGAAGGGAATGTAATTCCTATAGAATCGAACCCATTGCGTTTTGCAGGTTGGTGCATGACAGATATGGCTTATTATGCATGGGGGGTTAATCCATACGAATATTTATTTGAACAAAAGAAACCTAATTGGACCGAAATATTTAAAGGTAAAGAACAAAAACAATATAATGTAATTATTGCAGATATCCCTAGAGAAATTCCGTTGTCAGACATCAAAAGTATTGATTATAACAAATTCACAAATGATTTCAACCATCTATTAAATATTCATAAAACTGATTACAAAACCTATCCTGTGTTTGCCTTTGCTTTTTCCGAAACAGACCTTAATGATAATTCAGAAATTGATAAATTCTTATTTTCCGATTTACGGGAATATATCATAACCAAATAACATTAATCGTTATAAACACTAAATTATTGAGATAGATTCTGAAATCTATAAGCAAGAAGTAATTTTATTAATTTCCGAATACAAGTATCCAAAAATTAAATCACGATTAAAATCAAACCATAAATCCCTTTAAAAGAATCATACTTTTAAAGGGATTTTATTATTAATCAAATAAACAATTACACTCTTACTTGTCCAATTTAAAAGCGGATAAAAATTCATCATCAATTTTAGCATCTACAATACCTTGAGCACTTAATATCTCGAAATAATCTTTTACCTTTCCCATTAATTTTTCGCCCTCAACATATTCAAAATTTACTCTATCTAGAAAAAGCTCTACCCTATCGGTTGGCTGACGCATCATATCGAAAGATAATTTTGCAGAAGCTTCTTTATTCTCATTTACCCAATTAATAGCCTCTTTCAACTCGTCAAGAAACACTTTTGTAATTTCAGGATATTTTCGAGTAAACTCCCCTTTCAAAACTATACCAGCATTAGGGAAACTTCCAAAACCTTCATTTATTTGATTCCACAATTTATTGTACGATATTTCAGAAATATCTATACCTCTATCCTTCATTATCTTAACAGCATAACTAGCTTCGGGCTCACGTAAAATAACATGGTCTGCTTTCCCAGTAACAAAATCTGAATAGATTTTTTCTGGTCTTCCAAAAGGTTCACCAAAAACGAAATTAAAATTATCTGGATTTAATCCACTAGCCTTAATTAAATATTTAGTAATTTTTGCTGGTGGAGCCTCCTCAAAAAGTGGAGTATGAATTTCGTAACCCTCAAGATCTTTCAACTTTCTAGCTTGAGAATCTCTCGAAAGAATCACAAAATTATCCCAAACAAACAATGCAGGAATTTTAACATCGTGTTTCTTAAGTTTTGCTGAAGTTATTAAAGCCGAAAAACTAATATCTGCTTTTCCACTAGCAATCCAAGCCAAATGCTTCTCTGTTTCTTCCCAAACTTTTAGTTCTTTAACTTTTACTGCTTTACGAATTTTTTCTGATTGCAACAAACGCATAATTACAGGATATGCCACAGGAGTAGCAGATTGTATAACTACCTCTGGCTTTTCTATACCACTATCACTATCTTCATTATCGTTTACCAATTTATGAAAATACACCCATACCTCACCAAAAGACTTCTGCTCCACCAAATATTCAAATCCCATTTCTACCAACATATTTATCATAGGTGTTGGCTCAAAAGTTTGAATCAAAATAAAACCAGAATCTGCTTCTATTTCATAGGCTTTTTTTATTAAAATATCGAAAGGATCAGAAGTCATATTACGAACATCCAAAGTCTCAAAATCATCTTTTCTATCTTGCCATGGCATATCCTCTTCTTTATCAGGATTATAAATCGAAACCCGATATTCTTTTCCTTTTTCAATATTATAAATAAAATTTAATCCCTCCACTACTCTAAGTAATTCCGTTGGTTCTTCAACAGAAATAACAACAATATTCTCTTCCGAGTCTAAGTCAGAAACTTTCTGGATTAAAGTAGACATACTTTCTTGATTATATATATATCGTTCATCACTTTCATTCCAGTCAATTTCCTGTCCCCCTTTTAAATCGACAACATGACTTGTATTTAAACATTCTGGCATGGATTTATGCAAAGCATCTTCCGTTCCCAAAACATTATTCATTACATGTAAAATCTCGCAAACAGAAACGCCTGTAACTTTCGATGCATCTTTAAAATTAGCAAACTTTGCCAATGTATTATACAATGCAGGCTTCTGCATTCGTTTAAACAATGGAGACAATTTAATTAATACTGGCTTTAATTCGGGATACTTATCCAAAGTTTTCTTAATATTTGACGAAGCCAAAATAGGCTCTGAAACACTCTTCTTTTGGATGTTTTCTGAAGATATTGCTCCAACAGGACAAACATCAATAGCCTCGTTACACAACGATTGTTCTGTTAATGCATTAGGCTGCTTTTTAAGATAAGCAATATTATTATCGTTCATCTCAAAATTATCACCTGCAACTTCGACACAAGCCATACAACCTATGCACTGATCTGATACTTTATATTTTTTGTAATCCATAACTTAAATTTTATATCTACAAATTTAGATGGTTAAATATTACAAAACAATCCCTAATAATGATGATTTTAGAAGAACATTATTTCAATAATTTTATTAACTTCGAAAACGAAATAAATTGATAATAATTTTATGGCAAAAATACTAATAACTGACGACGAAAGAAGCATCCGAAATGCTCTAAAGGAAATATTAGAATACGAAAAACACGAAATTGATTTAGCCGAAGACGGACAGATCGCATACGACTTAATAAAGAATAAAGAGTATGATTTAATATTGAGCGATATTAAAATGCCCAAACTTGATGGAATTGAATTATTAAAAAGAGTGAAATCTGAGAATCCTGACCAACCTTTTATAATGATTACTGGTCATGGAGATGTAGAAACTGCAGTTGATGCCATCCAAAAAGGAGCCTACGATTTTATTCAAAAGCCTCTCGATTTGAATCGCTTATTGATTACTGTAAAAAATGCTTTAGATAATAAAGACCTGATTAAAGAAACTAAGGTTCTGAAAAAGAAAGTCAGCAAAAAATACCAAATGATTGGTGAATCGGAAGCTTTAGTTTGGGTTAAAGATATGATTGAGAAAATTGCACCAACCGATGCTCGTGTATTAATTACCGGAGGAAACGGAACTGGAAAAGAAGTAGCAGCTCGCTGGATTCACGAAAAATCGGAACGTTACAAAAAACCATTTATCGAAGTTAATTGTGCCGCAATTCCTTCAGAATTAATTGAGAGTGAATTATTTGGACACGAAAAAGGAGCATTTACCTCGGCTCATAAACAACGAATAGGCAAATTTGAACAAGCCAATGGTGGAACTATTTTCTTAGACGAAATTGGAGATATGTCTTTATCGGCTCAAGCCAAAGTTTTAAGAGCCTTGCAAGAAAATAAAATTTCAAGAGTCGGCTCTGATAAAAATATCAAAGTTAATGTACGGGTTCTTGCCGCTACTAATAAAGATCTAAAAGAAGAAATTTCTAATCATAAATTTCGCGAAGATTTATATCACAGATTGAGTGTAATCTTAATTAAAATTCCATCGTTAAACGACAGAAAAGAGGACATTCCTCTATTGGCAAATCACTTCCTAAAAACAATATGCTCTGAATCTGGCATAGCGACTAAAGAAATAGATAAATCTGCTATAAAAGCTTTACAAGCTATAAATTGGACGGGTAATATTCGTGAATTCCGAAATGTTTTAGAACGTATGATTATTCTTTGTGGAAACACAATAACTAAAGACGATGTAAAAAAATACGCTCAGCCTATATCTGAATAAAAGTCAGTGTTATTCAAAAAGAAAGCTCTAGAACAGTTTTGTTCTAGAGCTTTCTTATATCTACATTTTATTACTTTAGAAACTCTTCTGCTGCCTCACGACCAGCCATCATTGCATCAATATTACTATTAATAATCGCATCTCCTTTTTTACCAAAAATTTGGCGAATTCCATCTTTAAAACTATCTAAAGGCATATCAATAAAAAGAGTTGCAGCACCAAAAAGAACCATATTCGAAGCTCGTTTTGTAGCCACTTTTGCAGCAATACCATCGGCATCGATAATAATGTGATTTTTAACTTTTTTGATTTCTGCAATGACCTCATCCATTTCAGGATAATCATCGATATTTACAAAAGGAACAGAATTAGTAATTAACCAACCCTCCGATTTTAAATAAGGCAGATACCTAAGCGATTCCATTGGCTCAATAGATAATATCATATCTGCCGCTCCATAGGCTATTAAATCGGAAGCAATTGGTTTAGTCGATAATCGTAAAGTAGATTGAACAGCTCCACCTCTCTGACTCATACCATGAACTTCGGCTTGTTTAATATTTATTCCGTTAGATAATGCAGCACCTCCAATTGCCGAAGCAATCGAAATAATACCTTGTCCCCCAACTCCTGATAAAATTATATCTGATTTCATATTTTCTTAGTTTATTAGTTGAAAATTAATCTCAACAAAATTATTAATAAATAGTCGAAGACTATTACTTCTCATTTAAACCTAACTCTTTAACTTTCATTCTTAACTCTTGGTCTTTCATAGTTTGAACACACTGACGACGAGGAATAATTACTGAAATACCATCGTAAGCTAATTCTTCTTTAAGTAATGCCACCATATCGTTGTGATTTGCTGGAGTTGGATGAAACACACGAATATGATCAGGCTTAACTCCTAATCCTTCGCAAATCTTCTCGATTCGGCCTAAAGCATGAGAATCTTGTCCTCCAGTCATTCCTGTAGTATAATTATCAGATATTACAACTGTAATTGGAGTATTTTCGATCACAGCATCTAACAAGCCTGTCATCCCTGAATGTGTAAAAGTTGAATCGCCAATAACAGCTACAGCAGGAACTAAACCGGCATCGGCAGCACCCTTGGCCATAGTAATAGAAGCACCCATATCTACACAAGTACTAATTGCTTGATAAGGCTCATAAGCACCTAAAGTATAGCAACCTATGTCAGCAAAAACACGACCTTTACCATAATCTAATAAAGCTTCGTTCAAAGCAATATACGCATCGATATGTCCACAACCTTTACACATTGCAGGCAATCTATTAGCTACTGTTGAAGGAAGAGGTTCTATTTCAAACTTTTCTTTATTAATAGCCGCCATTACTAAATTTGGATTTAGCTCACCATCTCTTGGAAGAGAACCGTCTAAACGACCTCTCACTTTTTCTTTAGCTAAATACCCCTTAAGCATTTCTTCAATCATAGGGTAACCGTCCTCAATAACTAAAACTTCGTCGCATTCAAACATTATTTTCTCTATTTCCTTTCTTGGAAGAGGATATTGCCCTACTCTTAAAACAGGATAAGGAACATTTTGATCTTCGAAGTTCTCAACTAAATAGTTATAAGCAATACCACAAGTAATAATTCCTAGAGATTTATCTTCGGCATCATAATATTTATTGAATTCTGACTCTTGAGATGCATCTACAAAATTATCGAAATTACTAATTAATGTTCTATAATTCTTTTTGGCAACAGAAGGAAGCAAAATAAATTGCATAGGATCTTTTGGTAATACCAATTCGTTTTGTGCTTGCATTTCTCTAGTTACGACACCTGCTCTTGAGTGAGCTAAACGTGTTGTAATTCGCATTAAAACTGGCACTTTAAACTTCTCTGATAACTCGAATCCATAATGTACCATATCGTATGCCTCTTGTTGATTCGAAGGTTCTAGAATTGGAATCTGTGCAAATCTTCCATAAAATCTATTGTCTTGCTCATTTTGTGAAGAGTGCATTGATGGATCATCGGCAGAAACAACAATTAAACCTCCATTAACTCCTGTAATAGCTGAATTTACAAAAGCATCAGCAGCTACGTTTAATCCAACGTGCTTCATAGAACATATTGCTCTCTTACCTGCATAAGACATGCCTAAAGCCGACTCCATCGATGTTTTTTCGTTGGTAGACCAATCGGCATGAATATTTCGTTCTTTGGCTACGTCAGATTTCATAACGTATTCCATAATTTCTGTAGAAGGGGTTCCTGGATAAGCATACATTCCAGATATTCCAGCATCTATACCTGCTTGTGCTATGGCTTCATCGCCTAACATTAATAATTTACTCATTATCTTTTATATTTGGTATTAAAAAAATTGAATTACTACCTCTTTGAATAAAGAGGGTTTTTATAGAAATATATTAAAACGAGGAAATTACAATCCCCCAAATCGTTTAGAAAAACCTACAGATATAGCTACTGAATAGTAGAAAATAATTGTAGTTAAGCTATTTCTCTTAAAAATATACATCTGTCCAAAAATACAATATTTTTTTCATAATAATAAGCATTATTAAACACTATTTTCAACAGAAACTTTCAAGATTTTACAACTAATTGTTTTACAAATAGTATTACCTTTGCAAACTGAATTTTAAAATATATTTTATGGCTCTAAAATGTGGTATTGTTGGTTTACCAAACGTAGGAAAATCGACACTTTTTAATAGTTTGACCAATGCTAAAGCACAGGCTGCAAATTTCCCTTTTTGTACTATCGAACCTAATGTCGGTATTATTACTGTTCCTGACGACAGATTAATTGAGCTCGAAAAGATTGTAAATCCCGAACGAGTTCAACCTACAACTGTTGAAATAGTTGACATTGCAGGTTTAGTTAAAGGGGCAAGCAACAACGAAGGCCTGGGAAATAAGTTTTTAGGGAATATCCGAGAAACAGATGCCATACTACACGTTTTAAGATGTTTTGAAGACGAAAATATCACTCACGTAGAAACAACTATAGACCCTGTAAGAGATAAAGAAATTATTGATACAGAATTACAATTCAAAGATTTAGAAAATATTGAAACACGAATTGCGAAAGTCAAAAAAATTGCACAAACAGGGAAAGATAAAGAGGCCATGAAAACCTACGAGCTAATGCAACGTTACAAGGATGTATTAGAACAAGGTTTGTCAGCACGAACTGTTGAATTAAAAAGCAAAGAAGAAGAAAAAATTGCTAAAG
>JAMOQL010000240.1 GCA_027064025.1 Bacteroidales bacterium | reverse complement strand
ATAAACATCACCTGTACTAGCATCATAAACTTTAAAGCTTATTACTTCTCCATTGGTATTGGCATAAATATTCATAAATACTAAGTACATATTTCCGTCTTCGAAATATTGAACATTTGAAACACCTCTACATTCGTCTCCAACAAAACAAGCTACAATATCGTTTTCGTCTGTCGACAAAATATTTCCGATACTTAATTGTCCAATAATATTAGCTGTATTTGAATAATCGGCAGGCTCAACTGTCCAATCTGGAGCGTGTCCATTAACTTGAACAGAAATACCTAGACGCTCATTGAAATCCATTGAAGCTACCAGGTTAATATCGGTTTGGTATGAACCAATATTTAATTCTGGTTTAATAGTTATTTCTATTTGTTCCGTTTCTAACGGAGATAAATTACCTGAGTTTGGCGAAACTTCCATCCACGAAGGGATATTAGAAATAGTATAACTCTCGTTTATTCCACTTTTGTTTTGAATATTGACAACAACTGTAGTATCTTCTTCCACAAACTTAGAGATTTGTAAATTTTGCATATCCCAAACCACTTGGTTTTTATCTATAAATGCATTCCAAGTTAAGGTCGAAGCCATCATATTATTGTTCATATCTTTAACCCGTTTTATGGAAACATCTAAAATCTGATTCTCGATTAAATTAGCCTCAATATTTGGAGTGATAATGACTTGATCGTTATTAATAATATAAGTATGAGGAATTGAAACTTCTGGTCGTTGCAACTTCATATTTGGACTTTCTGTTGTGAAATATTGAGAAGCCAATAAAGTGTCTCCTGCAACCCCTATGGTATCCATAGTAAAGTTGCCAGAATTTTCGTTAGAGATACTTGGGTCTGCAATGGTGACATCTTCGAATGGGAAATATGCTTTTAATCCAAATTCGTCTCCTTTAAGGGTATGATTCATATATCGTTGAATTTGTGAATGTGTTCTTGCGGAATTCCAAACTCGAATTTCGTCCATTGTTCCAGTCGTATATTGATCGTAATAATCTATCATCGATAAATTGTACCAACGAGCACCGGCAATTAATCGACCTGAACCAAATCCTTCGAAAGAAGAAACAGACTGCGTTTCTACCAATTCACCATCGAAATAAAACGATAAATAACCTATTCTGTTCATACTCATAGCAAAATGATGCCACTGATTGTCTAAATAATCTTGAGCATTAATAGTAACATCTGTTCCATTATTGCTAATTACAAATTCTCCAGAACTTGTTGCTGTAATATTCCAAGAATTAATATTTGATTCTTGGTTTGGATTTCCATTCGATAATAAGGTTGCATTAGAAGTTGGCACTGCCATTTTATACCAAAACTCAACTGTAAAGTCAGACTGGCTACTAAAAGCCATTTGTCCTGCAGGAACAGATAATACATTTGTTCCATTTAGAGCTAGAGCCTTGGAATTTCTACTGACTTGCCAAGTTGCATTTACAGTAGCATTTCTACCAAAAGCAATATCTTTAGCGACAGTTCCCGAAGCTTCGTTCATTGGCCATAAGCTATACAATCCTTCTTCGTATCCGTTTAGAATCTGCCCTTTTTGAGCAGCAATTTCGACAGAGTTTCTTGCATAATTCCAAATTCTTAGTTCGTGAATATTTCCGTTGAAGGCTGAGCCGTCTTCCGAACAATAAGCCACAGATAAACTTCCTTCAAGCGAAGAATATACATCTAGCTCGTGAACTTCTGGTGTGCCACCAGCATCGCTTAAGATATATATATTGAAACCTTGCTCATTAATATCGTCGCCTTGATTATATACGAGTGAATAGAATGACCAATTACCAATATTAGTGTAAGCCTCTGTTGAGGTAATAGTTTGCCCATCGATTTCGATTACAAAATGATTAGTTTCATCAAATCCTACCCAAAGTCCTCCTTGCGAAGGTATTCCTAGTGTTAATAGATTACTTCTTGTATTTATCGCATCTCGCTTAGCCCAAAACTCGATAGTAAAGTTGGTATGGTCTAAATTGACGTGATTAATTTCCAAGTTATTTTCTATTCCATCGAAATGGATAGAGGCATCGTGTAAGAGAGTTGGATTATCGGTTAAATCTGTGCCATTAGTCATACCTCGAACATCTACATAATCGATATGTGAGTATAAATCGCCTGAATTGATGGGCTCGTTAAACTGAACCGAAATATCTTCTCCGTAAGACAAGATTCCATCGGCAGGTTGAGGTGTTCCAAATGGAGCAGGAATAACTCTATCGATTATTCCATTTAATGGCTCTGTAACAAACTCTGAACCATCGTTACAGGTTGTTTTAAGATACAATTGATAATTACCATCGATTATACTTCCCAGAGGGAAATTATAATTCATAGTTGGACTTCCATTAATCCAAGTTTTGGGTTCCGAGGCAGCATTAAAATCAGCCTCTGTTTTATAGAATACCATTTTTGTTGTTCGAGGTCCACCAGGAACAGCATATTGGAACGAAATAGATTCAAATTTACTGCTATTAATATTGTATCCTGTAATATTAAAACTTAGAGTATCGTTATTATAATAATTAGCAGTCCAATTGTCATAAATCTGTGCGAATTCCACTTCGGTACAAGCCGGTGTAAAATATGCCGATATCAATACTGTATCTGCAATATCATCCACATCATCGGTTGGGTCGTACTGACATTCTGAATGTAGAATAATTTGCATATTCTCATATTCATTTATATCTAACTGCCCTTTTTCTACTGTTAAGGCTTTGTAAACAGTTTGTCCTGCTGGGACTAAAATTGCTACTGAATTACCTGAAATAGGTGCTCCATCCATTTTAATAATAGCTCCGTTTGGGTTTGAGGTTGGTTCAACATAAAGTTCGTACCAAACATCGTCTCCCGTTTGCGAATTATTAGACATCTCTATATTAAACACTGCAGCATCGGTTTCTGGAACACCTGCTACTATATTGTTATCTACTGTAATATTTGGCACTTCTATTTGCATAGTTGCTTGCGATAATAAAGTTCCAGGCTCGTAATAATCGGTGTAAGTTGCTCCTTCGTAAGGACAAGCTGATTGACCTCCAACGGTAGCGAAGATTGGTCCAAAACCTCCTACTGCATCTTTTCTAATATCTACAGAGAAATAATCGCCTTGGTCGCCATCGGCTAACACAAATCCAATGGTTTCGGTATTGGTTTCTTCTGTAGCAGAACTATTTTCTTCTTCGTAGGTGTAGGTTTCTTCTAATTCGAAACTAAGGCCAAACCCGTTAGCTGTAAAACCAACTTCTGACGATAATGAAGGAGAAAGTGTAAATTCAAATGAACTTTCCGATGCTACTCCGTTCTCTCTTTCTACACTAGCTTCGTATTCCGCTCCTGCATCAAAAGAAATATTAGATGGGAAATTGTCGTCATCCTCACTATTCAATTTTGCATATTCGTTATCTCTTAACACTTGAATCCATGCGTTTATCTGATTGTTATAATATCTAACCGAATCTATTAGGTCGTCACCATTTGGGTTAAAAACATAACTTGGACCATTGTATTTGTTTTGACTGGTATCTGAACCCCAAATAAAATAATCGTCGTTATTGGTTAAGAATTTTTCGTCATCTACCTCATTAAATACTGCGGTATAATATTGGTCATTACTATCGTAAACCATATTTCTTAGCATCTGAAGATTAGGAATTAGATAGTTTTCGATATGGTTTTGGGTATAAATAAAGGTTGTTGAAACCTCTTTGCCCATATTTAATCCTGTTTTCTTTCCAATAGTATAATCTTGTCCATTTATGGTAACCGTATCTTCAATGGTTTCTCCTCCTGTTGGAACATTATCGATACTTAAGATTTGTATAAAATTGGATAGCCCAAAAATAATATTGTTACCGTGTCCTAAGAATAAATCTCCCATTTCTCCCACATAGGCAGGGTCGCCACTGGTAGAGAATGTTTGATTGAAAGTAATAGTTTCTGTTTCTTCGTACGAGTTTCCCCAATTTTCGGAATGTTCAAAACCTACTGTAATATTGTTATCACTTTCTAATTCTGAAACTACAGAGAAGAATGGAGAACCAGCAACTACCTCTACCTTACTGCCTAAATGGTATGCTAAATTATAGCTTCCCGACTCTTCGTGAGATGTTTCGGTAGTACTTGTTTTGGTAATTGACATTCCTTGTTCTAAATAAGAATAGCTATCGGAGCCAGGAGGGTCTCTAAGTACAAAATCGATATTTGTAGGACCTTCGGTTACAAAATTACTTCCTGTTGGAATATTTCCTGATACATACCCATAAAGAGGTGATTGTGCCCAATCGTAATAGGTGTCACCTACTTGTAATTTAATTTCTAGTTTTCTTGTATATGGTGCAGAAAGGTTAGGGAATCCTCCAAAGAATTGGTATAAACTTTGACCCTCTTCGTTAAATCCTAAAGTTACCAAATTGGTATTGTTGGCGCATTCGTTAATAATGTGTACCTCTCCATCACTAACAACTACCGTGTCTATTTCTGTACCATTGTCGTAAACTTCAAAGGCTGATATTAATAAATTATATTTTCTACCCATCGAATAAATAGGCTTGCCAAAAACATAATTTGCTGTATCGGCCACCATACTTGCTATTTGTATTGTATCTTGCTGGTCACTACCAACAGAAACAATATATTCTGAATCTCCTATAAATTTAGTGCCTTCTAAATTATCGACCGATATTTGTGGTGTTGAACGCCAAACCCATGATTTTTCTAAGTTATAAGAGTAGACAGAATCCTCTTCAAGCACACCTTCGTCTGTAGTATTAGTATCTACGGTGTATTGTAATTGGAAACAGTCGCTCAAGCTAATAATCTCTGATTCTCCATCTAAGAAATTATAGGTGCTATTAACCTTTACTGTATCAATTTTATATACTTCTGGAGGAAGATTAATTTCGTACATTCCTGTTGCTGAATCGGTATTTACAACAAAAACAGTTCTGTCATTATCTTCAACATCCAAAATATAACCCATATCGGTAGTAATAGTAATTTTACAAATACCAAGATTATTTATAATAGGATTGTTTAAAGAACCTAGACCTTTAGCTGCTTCTACGGCTCCTCCAACTACTCTTCCTGCTAATTTAACAGTAGTATTGTCGTAGAATCGGATATCATAAATAGGTTCGTTAAAGAAGTGTTTGTTAATTGTAGTATCGTTGTCTTGAAGAGGATAATGGGCATCTACAAAAGTATGCCCTTGCTTTTCTACTGTAATATAATGCTCTCCAATAGGAACTTGAATATCGAAAGCTCCATCTTCATTTGTTAAAACTGCTTGGTTGTTGCTTCCTTGTATATAATTTCCATCTATTTTAACAAATGCTCCACCTACAGGCATATTGGTATTTTCATAAGTAATAAAACCGGTTACTCTAAAGGATGATTGATCGGTAAAGTCAATATTATTGTGAACGGGTTCGCTATCTCCAATAAATAAATTAGTATTATTAGGATTAAATTCATGAACTCCTAAAAATGGACTAACTTGGAAAATATTTCCTGAACCTGAGTAACGAATTCCTTTAATAACGTAATTTCCATTTGCATCGGTTATTCCTGAAGGATGCAACTGCTCAAAACTAGGTACAGAAGCGGACCATTCAGGAAAATCGCTTTCGCTTCCAACAGGAATCTCAAGATGCTTCTTATTAAATTCTCCATCATTTTTAGAAATATCGTAGGCTGCGTACCCAAAACTTTCGTCTAAACGGTAATAACCTTTTAGATTCTGTTCGTCGCCAGCTAAAATACGAATATAATCTGCTTGAATTTTTTCAGGGGTTCTATACTCTTGCCAGATTCTTATTTCATCCATTAATCCTGAATAGAAATTTGAGTTTCCATTAGCAGAACCAATAGTTAATTGATAAGCGCCATGAAGATTTAATGTATCGACACCTATCCCCATAAGGGTTGCTATAGGATCATTCACTACAGTTTCTTGTTCCAATTCGCCATTAATGTACAGTTGGAATTGTCCTGTACTTGGTAAAAAGTTAATGGCTAAATGATACCATGTTCCTGCCTCAAGAGCAGTGTCGCTTTCTATTGTAACAATTGGGTTTTCCGGCTCTGTTCCTCCAATAATATGTTCGTTAATACCACATATTGGGTGCATATTTTTTAGTGCTAAATATATAATTCCTGAATAACCTGAAAAGATAATTTTCTTTTCTTGAGACTGCATCAACTCTGGTTTTATCCAAGTATCTATTGAAAATGGTTTATACATTAAAGAATCATTTGCAAAGGCATCGGTTCCCATATAATCATTTAGTCCATCAAATTCTAAACTATTGGCTTGGATACTTTCTGTAGAGCTGATTCTTACTTCTGCATTTTCCACAGTATTACCCCCTTGATAAGTAATTTTTCCTGCAACTATTCCTGTGCTAGTTCTAAAACCAATAGTTGTAATAGAGTCGGATATTGTTTGTGTGCCTGCACAATCACCCAAGGCTCTAATTAAATATTCGTACAATTCGTTAGCTTCGGTTGTATTATCTTCGTAAAAACTAGCATTTTGGTTATTTATAGTTGCTAATAAAGTATAAGATTCTCCTGATCTCTTTCTGTAGATTTCATAGGTATCAATATCTCCTATTTTATTAGGATTGGCTTCCCACTCAACGGTCACTTTTTGATTATAATAGCCTTTAGAAGCATCAAAATATGATTTGGTTTCCGAATTTTCTACATAAGTAAAAACATTATCGAATTTAACTGGCAGATTTGTTGCATCAGCAGTTGAAGCATAGCCTCCATCGTTATTGTTACAATCGTTGTAAGCTTCTACTTTGTAGTAATAATCTACACACATCGATGCCTCAACATCTATATATTCACGATCGTTTGCACTAATATTATCGGCTAAAGGGTCATAAGATCCGGTAAGACCTACTCTTCTATAAATTTTGAAGTCGGTTGGTGGTCCTCCTCCATCGTCGTTAACAAAGTCCCAAGTCACCTTTATATTTCCATTAATAGTATCGGAAACAACTGCTTCTGGATTTTTAGTACAAGGCTTATTACCACTACTATATACTATAGCACTATAATTAGTACAACCATCTCCTCCTCCATCAATTCTATAAGCTATTGATTTTCCATAATCTGCTACACTAACATGATGCGTATAATCTGATGTTGTACTTGCAATTCCATTCTCAAGGGTCGCCCATGAGCCATTTTCAACTTTATATTGAATATTATATTCATTTGGTGTTAGCTCCAGCAAATGCCATTCTAAATATACATCACCATTACACAGTTGATTTCCTATTTGAAAATTCTGAACTTGAGCGTACCTCTTCGAAATCATTGATACTGTTTCGTATTCTGATGAATAAACCCCTTCATTTGAATTAAGAGGGTCTCTATGATTATACCAATTATTCTCAACTTTGTATTCGTACTCTATTGCATCTTCAATATTTTCATCTATGTAATAGTTAGAATTGGTTCTACACAATAATGTAAAATTACTTTCGGCAGGAGATGTTATTCTTTTTCTATATACATATGCTGTTCCATGATTATCTTTATCCCAATCTAATCTGTTTTCATCACAAGTTTTAGATGTTGTAAGATTAAAAACCTTTGGTGGTTTGGAGGGGTGGTAATGATTATAATTAGAATTCATATTAAACTCATACATTCCTATTCCTAAAGATGGATTTGTAGTTGAGTATATATTGTAGTTATCTGAGCTAGAATAAGTTCTACGTTCGTTAACAATTAAATGATCGTGCAAATAACTACAAGTATCGTTAAAAGTTCCTTCACTCTCAAATGATTTATTCCAAATATAACCCATTTCATCTAAGGTTAGGTCTTTATCCCATAATCTAAAACCAGACATATATCCATAAAATGACTCATCGTGATCTTCGCTGCTTGAACTTCCTAGTCCCTCTCCCCAATAGCAATAAGTTTGTCTGTCATAATTAGCATCATTACTAGAATAACTAATTAAGTCGAAACCTGTTTGAGTCTTTTTCCACTCATTATTTACATATAAGCGAACTGTTCCATCTGCATCAGTATTACTGGGAGAATCAAAAGTAATAGTGATATGGTTCCATTGTTCTTTCCACTCTTCTTCATATTCTGTTCGAGTCATTTCCCACATTAAATCTGTGTTACTTCCCGAATCGTTTCCATCAGAAACTCGTATAGCCCATCCGCTTACATCTTTACTTTCAAAAGCAACAAGAAAAGAATTAAAATCATCATCCCAGCGGCCATATCCAAACATAAAATGATATTTTTCTTCATCTTTATTCCATTGTGGATAAACCCAAAACTCCAAAGTAAAATCTTCGTCCATGTAATTTTGCATCCCATCCGTAGTATTTGGAGAGTTAATTCTAACATAGGAATCTCTTTCGAAATCGGTTGCGTAATATGGTGCATCAATATCCTGCCAATCACTTATACATGTTTGAGCAAAAATGCTTTGAAAGTTTCCCAAAACTATTATTATAGCTATTAGGATACGTAGTAAATTGTTTTTCATAATTATATATTTATTATTATTCCTTTATAATCTTTTCTGCTATTATTTTTTTGTCTGTCTGTATTCTTAAATAATAAATTCCTGTTTCCCAAGTTTCCATTGAAATTATATATTTTGAATCCTTAATTCTAAATTCTTCAATAAGTTTACCTGCAATATTGTATACCTGTATGTTTTTAATTATTATTTCTCCATTATCAATTATTAATTGTAAAGTACTTGGGTTTGGGTATATTTGCACTTGTGAATTATTCGTTTCTACAACACTAATATCTGTATCTACAGAAATATTGTATGATATGGTATCCCAAGAATTTATTTCATTTTCTATGTATAAGCTCACAGAATAATTGCCCGTAGTTGAGAATGTATGTTGAGGATTTTGAAGTGAACTTATTGTTCCATCGCCAAAATCCCAACGCCAAGATAATGCTCCGACACTAGCGTCTGAAAAATCTAGATCTAAGCTATTGCTTATATAGGTGAAATCTGCTATAGGTTTATGTTGCAACCAGTAGAATAATGTTGCTTTTGTTACTACTGTGTCCCAATATTCGTTTCCTCCTTCACCATCGGTCCAATCTCCATTGTTTACGCCATAAAATTCGTGGTCTTCTCCTGAAACAAAATAAGTCATATGTGCAGGTAAGTCAATTGTATTTAATCGTATGCCTATTGAATTACTACCATATACTGAAGAAATCCCACTTAAACCAAATGGGGCTCCAGAATTGAAAGGAACAATTTGGTCTGCCGTTCCATGAATTAAAAATACAGGTGTGCTATTAATGGTATTTATTGCAAGCGTATCTGCTACACCGCCCCAGCAGGCCATAACAGCATTTGGAATTCCACTTTCTGTTAAATTATCTCCAATATCTAGACTCCCTAAATCGGGACCTGTGTAATTTGTTGGCACACCCAATATAGTAATAGTATAGCTTACAGCTGCGGCATCATCTGGTTTTTCAGCATCTTCCATAAATATACTATTGAGCCCTATAAATGAACCAGCTGAATTACCTCCCCAATAGATTCTATTTGGATCAATTCCATAAGTCGCTGCATTTGCTCTCAAAAACCGTATCGCAGAACGTCCATCTTGTAGGCCTCTATACGCAGCTCGGGTATAATGCATGTCTCCATTATCAACGACTTCTACACCCTGCCTATAATCTATCGAAACTGTAACATATCCTTTGCGAGCAAAAGTGTCGCAAAAAGCAGTCATGTCATCTACATTTTTGTTTCCATCTACAAAACCACCACCATGGGCAAAAACAATTACAGGTCTGTTGGTTAAGACATCTCCTGCTGGTTGATAAATATCCATTAAAAGATTTGTTACAGTAGTTGACGACTCATCTGAATAAGGGTTATTCAGAGCTGATGCACTTGCATATTGGACATCACTTATAAGCGTAGAACTACCAAAAATAGTATTGATATATCGATAATCTTGAGTATAAGCTAGTAATACGAATAACATTAAGAATCCTAATAAAATATTTTTTATTTGCATAAATAGCGGTATTATTAAACTTTGACTTCAAAGATACCTTACAGAAGGTGTAAAAACCTAAATAAACAGTAGGACAATATATAAGACAGTGTTAAAAATTATCTTGCAAAATAGACCTTAACCATCTATTATTATGACTAATACAAGAAGTGTTATTTTTGCAACTTAGATAAATACAGATTTATATCCATCTCAGCTTGTAGGTTTAGTTTTTTTCGTAGGCGTTGACGATTCTTGTTTACTGAAGTCAGAGCAATGTTTAAAACACCTGCAATTTCTCTCGATTTTAAATTCATCTTTAATAAAGCAGACAATTTGGTTTCACTCTCTGTTAAATTGGGGTGAGCCATTTTCAAATTAGAAAAGAAATTTGGATACAATTGATTGAAATTAAGAAGAAATCTTTGCCAATTTTGCTCGGTGTTAATATTGGCATTAATTATTTTAATAGTATCTTCTTTATCTTTAGATGACAATGCTTTTTTTACAGATTCAAGGACTTCGTTATAGGAAACAGAATGAGCAATGGCAGTTGAAAGCTCTTTGTTTTTATGTGCAATACGTTCATTCAATAATTGATTATCAATTTCTTTTAAATTATTTTTTTGTTTTAAAGTTTTTCTAATTAAATAAAAAACAATTACACTAATTATAAAAATAATAAATAATGCTGTAATAAGAATAATTAGATAACGGTTCTCTTTCTGCTTTTTAAAATTTAGAAGTCTTTGTTGTTCAATTCTATGTTCTTTTTGTTGTAATTCGTATTTGGCAGACATTTCGTAGACCCGCTTATCCATCTTATCGAGAAAAAAGTGTTTTTGAGCAATTCTACCTTTATTCATATATTTAAGTGCCGAATCTGCTTTTCCCCATTTTTCGTAAACTGATGCTTTTTGGAGATACAAACGCATAAACATATTTCGATTCTTTTCTAGGTCAATCTTTGTACACGATTCATCGACAATCTTCAATGCTTTTTCATAATCTTTCTTTTTAACATATAGATTACTTAGGTTAATTGAGACATTGGCCGAATATAAAAGAAGTTTATTTTTTTGAAAAATATTATGAGCATTTAACAGAAGTTTTTCAGCTTCTTCAAGTTTATTAAACTTGCAAAATAAATATCCTAATTCATTTTGTGATGATGCTAATAATTTTGTATAGTTATTCTTTTTTGCTATCTGAATACATTTATTTGAATATTTAATAGTTGAATCAAATCTACTTTCTCCAAATAAATACCACTCATCATAAAGAGCTGCTAATCTATTATATGCTCTTGCTTTTGTATATTTGTTATTTATAGAATTTGGAAATATTTCATATAACATATTTACGCCTTTTTCAAAATCTTTCTTTTGTCTATACCCTTCAACAAGTAATATTTTTATGGAGTCTCTAAAAGAATTCGATATATTATTATTTTTTAATAAAAAGAATAAATCAGGCATTGCTAAATCAGGCATTGCATTTTCTATATTAGTTTTTGCTTTATAGTATTTGTTATTATCATCAGAATTTTGAGAAGATACTGTAAAAACAATAAATATAATCAATAATATTGTAGTTATGTTTTTTTTCAAAGTAATCTATTATTAAAGCAACACCAATTAATCGTACTTATATATTTTATTAATTACTCCTATGCAAACAGAAATAAATTAATTTTATCGGCTTTTTTTATCATTTAAACTTATTAATCTAATAATCCCCCAATCATTGAACTTTTGCCTCTTTTAGATTCTGGACTACCAGGTGATATTGCTTGAACCAATTTGCTAAATGGCATAGACTGTAACCAAACTTTACCTGTCCCTCTTAAGGTAGATAAGAAAATACCCTCACCACCAAACATCATTGATTTTAGGCCACCAGAAGTTTCTATGCTAAAGTCTATTGATTCTTCGAAAGCAACAACGCAACCTGTATCTACACGAATCGTTTCATTTTGTAGGTTATGCTCAATTAGAGTTCCTCCTGCATGAACAAAGGCTAATCCATCTCCTTGTATTTTTTGTAAGATAAAACCCTCACCGCCAAAAAATCCAGCACCTAATTTTTTGTTAAAATACATTGATATTTTGGTGCCTAAAGCTGCACATAAAAAGCCATCTTTTTGAACAATAAGTGAGCCTCCAGTTTTTTTTAAATCTACTGGAATAATAGTACCTGGATAAGGAGCAGAGAAAGCCACTTGTGATTTTCCTATACCTCTATGTGTAAAATGAGTCATAAACAACGATTCCCCAGAAATAGCACGACTTGCCATAGAACCAAGTTTACCAAAGAAACCTTGATTGGGATTTGAACCATCGCCCATTTTAGTTTCAAACTCAATACCTTCTCGCATATATAGCATCGCACCTGCTTCAGCTATCACTGTTTCTTGAGGGTCTAGCTCTATTTCGACCATTTGTATATCATGTCCTATAATTTTATAATCTACTTCGTGTGATTGCATATTTTTTATTTTTAGAATTAAACAATAGTTCCAAAGTTAATAATTCTTGATTACAATATGTAGTTTTGTGCTGTCAGAATGGCAAAAAAAATGCTTTGGCAATATTGTTGGAAATTGCGCGTAAGAACAAAAAATATTTTAGCATGAAAACAAAGAAAGAAGATAAAACTCAAGAGATAAAAGATACTAAAACTAAAAAAGCCAAGACAACTAAAAAAGCCAAAGTTAAAAAGGCTGACGATAAGTCAGTGCAGATAGAGGAGCTTGGCGAAAAGTTGGCAGAGATTACAGATAAGCATATTCGTTTACAGGCTGAATTCGACAATTATCGAAAGCGAACATTAAACGAAAAGATTGAGCTGATGAAATCGGGTGGAGCAGATATCTTACAAGCCTTACTTCCTGTAATAGATAATTTTGAGAGAGCGATTGATGCTAGTTCCAAAACAGAAGATATCGCTGCTGTTAGAGAAGGTATCGATCTGATATACAACTCGTTTAAAGACTTTCTTGAAAAAAAAGGTGTTAAGTCTATGGAGGCTAAAGGTAAAGAGTTTGATACAGATTTTCATGAGGCCTTAACCAAAATACCAGCACCAGAAGAAGATTTAAAAGGGAAAGTGGTTGATGTAATAGAGAAAGGATACTTACACAACGATAAAGTTATGCGATTTGCAAAAGTCGTAGTTGGAGAATAATATTGGAATTACAGAAAATTAGGATATGTCGAAAAGAGATTATTACGAGGTTTTAGGAGTTAGTAAATCTGCTGATAAAGTAGAATTGAAAAAAGCTTATCGAAAGATGGCTATTAAATATCATCCAGATAAAAACCCAGATAATAAAGAAGCCGAAGAAAAATTTAAAGAGGCTGCCGAAGCATACGAAGTGTTGAGTAACGATGACAAAAGAGCACGTTACGATCAGTTTGGACATGCAGGAATGAGCGGTGCTGCTGGAGGTGGCGGAGGCTTTGGTGGCGGAGGCTTCAATATGGAAGATATTTTTTCGAACTTTGGTGATATATTTGGAGGTCATTTTGGTGGTGGATTTTCTGGTGGCGGTTTTGGAGGTGGCGGAAGGCGTCAGCGTGTTAATAAAGGCTCGAATTTACGTGTTCGTGTAAAATTGACTTTAAGCGAAATTGCTAAAGGAGTAGAAAAGAAGATAAAAGTTAATAAGAAAGTAGCTTGTGATGCTTGTAATGGCTCAGGAGCAAAAGATGAACATAGCCATTCGACTTGTACAACTTGTAATGGAGCGGGGCAGGTTACTCGTGTACAACAAACCATACTAGGACAGGTACAAACAGCTTCTGTTTGTCCCACTTGTGGTGGCGATGGAAAAGTAATTACTGCAAAATGTACTAAGTGTCATGGCGAAGGACTAATGTCTTCGCAAGAAGTCATTTCAATAAATATTCCTGCTGGAGTAGAAGAAGGAATGCAGCTTTCTGTTTCGGGTAAGGGAAATGCAGCACGAAGAGGTGGTGTAAATGGTGATTTATTAGTGTTAATAGAAGAAGAAAAGCACCCAGAGTTAATTCGAGATGGGAATAATTTATTGTATAATTTATTTATTTCAGTGCCAGAATCTATTTTAGGTGTAGCAGTTGAGATTCCAACTATAGACGGAAAAGTAAAAGTTAGAATCGATTCAGGAACTCAATCAGGAAAAATATTAAGATTGAAAGGAAAAGGATTACCAGATGTAAACAGATATGGAACTGGAGATTTGTTAGTGAAAATAAATGTTTGGATTCCCAAGAAAGTTTCTAAAGAGGAACAAAAGATAATAGAAAAGTTAAAGAATTCTAGCAGTTTTAAACCCAATCCATCGCACGAAGAAAAAGGTTTTTTCCAAAGAATGAAAGATTATTTTTAGAATAATTATTACGGAATGGTTTCGCAATTAATCAATTGATTGACATCTTTGGTCAAAAAAAAAGCTAATTTATTATAGAAGAAATATATATATGTATATTTGTATTCTTATTAGTTTTCTCAAATACTAATAAGAGTTTCTCATAGTTTGTTTAAAGCAGTTTACTAATGTAGACTGCTTTCTTTTTATCTTAATTTAAGCTTCTGTCCTACTTTTAATTTTTCAGTCTTCTCTAAATGATTTCGTTTTCTGAGTTTTTTTGATTTTATGGCATATTTCTGCGAGATAGATTTTATACTTTCTCCTTTTTTAACAGTATGAAAATCTTTCCCTTTTTCACTTTTATTTCGTTTAGGCTGAAGATAGACAATATCTCCTGTTTTTATTTTATCGCCTTTTTTAGCATCATTATAGTGGTATAATTCGAATCTAAGCAATTGAAATTCATCGATGAGCTTGGTATAAGAATCACCTTTTTTGGCAACAATAAATTTAACTCTGTTGTTGGTTTTTATTTTACGACCAAGTTGTATCGCATAGTCCTCTTTTGTCTTTCGTATTCTTCGTGTTTTTCGGTTCTTTTTTTCTTTTATTGTAGGATTATTTTTTTGTGCTATTGCATTATTGTTAGTATCGTACAGGTAAAGTTTATTATCTTCAATAATCTTAATTAATCGAGAAGCATAGGTGTTACTTGTTGCATAACCTGCCTTTTTTAAACCTTTTGCCCATTTTTTGTAATCGGTTGTTTTGTATTCGAACAAAAAAGCATAACGTGGTCCTTTAGTTAGAAAATTAGAATGATCCATATAAGAATCGTAGGCTGTTTTGTATTTCCTAAAGCATTCATTTTTTTTATCATCATCTCTACGAATTGTTTTTCCAGTCCAAGAAGAATGACATTTAATTCCAAAATGATTGTTGGCTTTAACTGCTATACGAGAGTTTCCATTGGCAGATTCCAATAATCCTTGTGCAAGAGTAATACTTGCAGGAATACCCACACGGTTCATTTCTCTAATAGCTAAATCTTTATATTTATCGATATACTCTTGGCGAGTAATTTGCGAAAAACTACTAATTGTGATTAGAATAAAACTGACGATAAGCCAAAAAGGAGTCCTCATATTGTATGAATTTATTTTGAAACAAATTTATTTGAAAATTTGTAGTACAAAAGGTAAGCCTAAGAAAACTTATTAGCCTATTAATTAACAAAAGAAATATATTATTCCTCTAAAAAACCTTTAACTAAGGTTGAGATAATTTCTGGTTGCTCTGCATGAATCCAATGTCCTGCATTTCTTATAACTTCAAATTCTGCTGTTGGGAAAATATCTAAAATTTGCTTATAATCTTCTTCCAAAATATAATTAGATTTTTCACCTTTAATAAAAAGAACAGGAAACCCACTGATGTTTTTTTTAATCTCGTTCTCCGAAAAACCCTTGGTAATATTTAAAATCTCTTTATTGATAGTTTCTACATTTAATTTCCACGAAAAACTTTGATCTTTATTACGTTTTAAATTTTTCATAATAAACTGTTTAGTTTTTTCGTTGCTAATTGAGGCACTTAATAGCTGACTAATATCTTTACGTCTTTTTAGAAGCTTTAAATCTAAAGCGAGCATTCCTTTCAAAATTTTCTGATGTTTTGATACATTCTGATCATTGATTAACTCATAATTTTTCGGCGCAATATCAACCACAATCAGATTATTGATACGTTCAGGATTATCCATTGCTAATCGCATAGCCACTTTCCCTCCCATTGAATGTCCTAGAACAATTGCTTTTTTAATTTTACAATCATTCATTAATTTGAGAATATCGTCACGCATAGCCTTATAACTGTGTATATTACTATGCGGAGATTGTCCGTGATTTCGTAAATCGACTAGAAAAATCTCATAATTTGTAGACCAAGTTTTAGCAATACTCATCCAATTATCAGATGCACCATATAAACCATGCAAAATGATTAGTACAGGTTTATGCTCACCTATTTTTCGGTAGAAAAGTTTCATGCTATTTCTCGGCAATAAGCAGTCTTTTGTATAACTGAATAACGTTTTCTAAACCCAAGTATAAGGCATCCGAAATAAGAGCATGACCAATAGAAACTTCGTCCAGAAAAGGAATCTGTTCATTAAAGTAAGCTAAATTATCCAAAGATAAATCGTGTCCTGCATTAATTCCTAAACCTAGTTCTTTAGCCTTATCCGCCGCAACAACAAAGTCGGCGATAGCAGCTTCTTTATTGCTAGGATAATTATCGGCATAAGGCTCAGTGTATAGCTCAATTCTATCGGTTCTTGTACCTACTGCACCTTCTATATTCTTTAGCTTAGTATCTACAAAAATCGATGTTCTAACACCAGCATCTTTAAACTTGTGAATAACAGATTTTAAAAAAGCTTGATGCTTAATAGTATCCCAACCTGCATTTGAAGTTAAAACATCGGGAGGATCAGGTACTAAGGTAACTTGGGTAGGTTTTACATCAAGAACTAAATCAATAAATTCTTTGGTTGGGTAACCTTCTATATTAAATTCAGTATTAATAATAGGCTTAATATCGTAAACGTCTTGATAACGAATATGTCGTTCATCAGGTCTTGGATGAACTGTGATTCCTTCAGCACCAAAAGCCTGACAGTCTATAGCAGATTGTTTTACATTAGGAATATTTCCACCTCGAGCGTTTCGTATTGTGGCAATTTTATTTATATTTACACTTAAGCGCGTCATAATATTTGTTTTGTTTGTTGCAAAATTAAAGTATTTCGTTGTTTATCTATTCATTTAGTAATTTTTTTAATGATTGTAAAAGAAATTTTTTCTGATAGTATTCCTGCACTTTCTGTTATGGATTCTGCTCAAAGAGCATTGTACTTTATGGAGTTTTTTAAAGTATCGAATCTGCCTGTTGTAGACGAACAAAAATATTTAGGAATGATTACCGACGAAAGTATTATCGACAGTAATAAAGATAATTTATTGGTAAAGGATTTTAATCCTGAAAAAGAAAATACATATGTTTATGCAGATGATCATATCTATACTGCTATTTTTCAGATGAGTCAGTATAAATTGTCATTACTTACTGTTTTAGATAGAAACGAAAATTATTTAGGAACAATAAGTCCAATGCATCTTATTAATGCAATGGGACAATTAACTTCGATGGATCAATCGGGGAGTATATTAGTTCTGAAAGTGGGAATAAGAGATTATTCTTTAAGCGAGATAGTACAAATAGTAGAAAGTCATCAAGTAAAAATATTAAGTTCTTATATTCATACTTGTAAAGATCAGCATCATATAAAAGTAACTTTAAAACTCAATACCGCCAATTTAGCATCGATAAAAGCCAGTTTCGAGCGATACAAATACGAGATAGATTCCGTTTTTAGCGAGAACCAAATGTTAGACGATATGCACAAGGATAGACTCGACGAATTAATGCATTATTTGAGTATTTGATACTTTCGTTCTTAAATTATTCATGATTAATATAAAATAAAACTTAAATTTGTTAGTTAAATACTAAAAGAAATAACTTGAGACAGCTTCTACTAATTATTATTTTTGTTCCTAGCTTGGTATTTTCACAAGCAGCAAAACCCCTTAACTTACCTAAATACGATATGGTTAAGTTACATTTTGGTATGGCTTTGGGAGTTAACCAAATGAGAGCAAATATTCAAAATGCCGATAATTTTTATAACTTAGACTCAATATATTCTGTAGAATGTAATCCTCAAATAGGCTTCAATATTAATATCGTAGCAAATTATAATATCAATAAATATTTTTCTGTTCGTTTTCTTCCTGGATTAAATTTTGGACAAAGAAATATGGAATATGTTCTTTTTAATGGAGAAAAATTTGAAACTAAAATTATGGAGATGGAGTCTACATATTTAGACTTTCCCCTTTTGTTTGAATTAAAAGCAGCACGTTTAAATAATTTCAGGGTTTATATGGTGGGTGGATTTTCGTATAAATACGATTTGTCTTCGCAGAAGAAAATTGCCGATGAAGACAGACCTAAAATTAGGTTTAAACCAAATGTGTTGAGCTATGAGATAGGAGTTGGAACCGATTTCTTTTTAGAATATTTTAAATTTGCTATTGAAGTAAAGTATGTCTTTGGATTAAATAATGTAATTCGCTACGATGATTCACAATTTACGAGTTCAATGCAGAGTTTAACACCTAAAATGTTTAATGTAACTTTACTTTTCGAAGGAAGTGATGTTGAAGGTTTGAATTTTTTGAAGTGGTTCAGAAAGAAATAATTAATTTATGAATTGGAGGAATAAAGGCGATAAAGCAGGTCGGTTTGGATTTAGCGAAGGTCTAGTTATTGCCGCAAAACAAAATAATAATATTGTTGCCCTTGGAGCTGATATCACAGCTTCGGTTGGAATGCAAAGTTTTGTTGATAATTTCCCCGAACGTTTTATTTCATTTGGGATTGCTGAGCAAAATATAGTTGCTGCTGCTACAGGCTTGTCTTTAGGTGGTAAAATTCCTGTATTTTCGACTTATGGTGTTTTTGCAGCACATAGAGCTAACGATCAGATACGAGTTTCCGTCTGTTATAATAACGTACATATATTAATTGCAGGGGCTCATGCTGGTATTTCTGTTGGACCAGACGGGGCGACTCATCAAGCCTTGGAAGATATTGCAGCAATGCGTGTGCTTCCAAATATGACCGTGCTTTCTCCCTGTGATGCAAATCAAGCTAGACAAGCCACAATCTCAGCTTTATTAGATTATCATAAACCAATATATATTCGTTTTGGTCGAGAAGCGGTACCCAACTTTACAAATAGTGATGATGCTTTTGAAATAGGAAAGGCACAGATTATGCAAGAAGGAACAGATGTAAGTGTTTTTGCCACAGGGCATATGGTTTGGGAAGCTTTAGAGGCTGCGAAAATCTTAGCAAGAAAAAATATTTCTGCAGAAGTAATTAATATACATACTATTAAGCCGATAGACAAAGATGCTATTATTAAGTCGGCTACAAAAACAAGAGCTGCTGTTACAGCCGAAGAACACCAAATAATGGGAGGATTTGGATCTGCTGTTGCAGAAGTATTAGCTCAGAATTTTGCAATACCCATAGAATTTATTGGAGTAAAAGATACCTTTGGAGAGTCTGGAGAGTCTGATGAGCTTATGGATAAATATGAACTTAGAGCAAAAAATATTGTTTTGGCCGTGCAGAAAGTGCTAGTAAGAAAAGCTTAAGAATTTCGTTTTGCTACTTATAATTCTTGGAGATCGATAAATTCAAATTCAATTTTTAAATATTCTAGATATTTAATTAATTCTAAAGGAGTAATAACCAAACTCGCATTACTAACATTGGGATGGAAACTTAATTTCGAAGCCTTCTTTAATTCTTGATCGATAAAAACTTTTGAGTTCCTTTCGGTATCGTAAACCAAACCAAGAGGCGAAACAGAACCAGGCTTTACTCCCAAATATTTATCGAGTCGTTTCTCCGAAGCAAAACTCAATTTACCTTGCTTTAGTAACAATTCTAACTGACGAATATTTACGGTTTTACTTTGTTCTATGACGACGAAATAATGTTTTTTCCCTTTATGATTTCTTAGGAAAATATTTTTGCAATGTGTGGCATCAATTCCTTTTTTATGAATTAGAGCTAACTCGATTGTGGGAATAGGCTCGTGCTCGTAATACTCGAAAGAAATATTTAATTCGTCTAAAAGGGTATAAATTTTTGTATCTCCTCTCATTACTTAAGAATCTTTTTTAGAAAGAAATCGGCTTTTTCGTTTATATCTTCGGAAACTTTCGAAAAATAAACTAAAATACCAAATAATAAACTGATAATTGCTCCTTTAAAAACTACATCGAAATACGGATTGTTTAGATTGGGTAGATTGGTGCTAATAAAATAACTTAGTATAGCTATACCTAAAATAATTAGATGCTTGTAGTTGTATGGTTGAAGCTTAAATTGTTTCCAGACAAAAAGATATCTTAAAAAACTGGTGATAAACATAGAGATAAACGATGCCAACGCAGCTCCTGCCACTCCATAAATTGGAATAAAGATTAAATTAGTGATAACAATTAATATCAACATAATAAACATAAATATTGCAGCGTAGATGTATTTTTTACTTGTTGCAATAATTGAAGGAGTAACCCCAGCGAGCATTATTACCATATTGGTTAGTCCAATAAAGAAAATAACATACCTTCCTGTTTCGAATTCAGAACCTATAACCGAAATAATATTATCGACATTAGCCCAAAGACCTACAAAAATATAAAAACCGATAATAAGTTGTGTGATGGTGCTTTTGACGTATATAGTTTTGATATTTTCTAAATCGTTATTTTTCCATGACTCGGAAAGGATGATGGTAGCAATCTTTTGAATAGAACGCGCTGGCAAAAGAATCATAGTAGCAAAATAAAATGTAATAGAATATATTCCTACAGCCGAAAGCCCAATAAATCGCTCTATCATTAATTTGTCGATGTTCATAATTGCAATATTCCCAAAGCCTGTTATCAGACCAAATAAACTAATATTTATCATAGCTTTCTTAAGCTTTGTGATGATAAAAGGTCGAGGCCTTTTAAAAACAAATTCACCTTTAAGAAAAAGAATAAATCCCAGAATAACAGTGGGTAAGCTATACGATAAAAAATAGAAAAGAATGAAACTTTCGAAATCTATCCATTTAAAAAAATAGGTTACAATAACCAGCATGATGAGCACTCGCATCAAAATTTCTTTTAAGAAAACGGCAATAGTTACATTAAATAGGGCTTTAAAAAAGTTATCGAAATAATTTAGATATATAGTAATAATAGTAAGTGGTAATACATAAAAGATATAATTTTTGACTTCTATTCCATCGTGTCGCCCCACCAAAAATTGTGATTTAAGGCTGAAATATAAAATTATTGCTATTAGAGAACCAATTATTGAAATTACAAAACCAAGCGTAAAAAATCCATTATGATTTTTCTTAGGATTCCTAAAATATGGGAAAATACGATAGATTAATGTACCGAGTCCAAGTCCACTAAATTGCGATAAAATAAGTACTAACGGGAATATAAAATTAATTAAGCCAATTTCTTCGGTAGATAAAAATTTAGGCATCAATAAACTTACATTGACGAAACCCAAGGCAGCCCCAATGTATGAGTAAATTGTACTTTTAATCGATTGTTTTATTATTATCCCCAAGTTTTTCTATTTTTTTAATAGTATTTTTACAAATGTATTTAAATAAAAATATAAGTTTGTCTTTTACAAAAATAAAAGTTTATTAATTATGTTTAAAATAATCAAAACCAATTGGTTACCAATAATTTCTGCAATTGTTCTATATTTTATTATTTCGTTAACTTATTTTTCTCCTGTGATACAAGGGAAAGTCTTAGCTCAACATGATATGATGGTCTGGAAAGGGGCGTCTAAAGAGTCAAAAGATTTTCAGAAAGAAACTGGCGAAAAAACACTTTGGACCAATTCTATGTTTAGTGGAATGCCAACTTATTTAATTAATAACAATTCGGAAGGAAATGAATTAAAGTACCTTCATAAGGTTCTGAAATTAAACGATATAATGCGTCCTGTTCCGTTTTTATTTTTGTATTTATTAGGATTCTTCATTGCTCTAATGGCCTTTGGTGTTAACCCTTGGCTGAGTCTTATAGGAGCATTTGCATTTGCTTTTTCTTCCTACTTTTTTATTATTATACAAGCGGGGCACTTGACCAAAGCTTACGCCATTGGATATATGGCTCCTATTGTTGCTGGTGTATATTTAGCTTTTAATAAAAAAGAACTTTGGGGAACTATTTTAATGGCTATCTTTTTATCGCTTCAAATTCTGGTAAATCATTTACAGATAACTTACTACACATTTTTAATAGTGCTGGTTTTTATTATTTTCCAGATTGTAAATACCATTCGAGAAAAGAATTATAGAACATTTTTTAAAAGTTCGTCCTATTTATTAGTAGGAGCTGTGTTGGCCATAGGATCAAACTTTTTAAGTTTATCAACGGTATACGATTATGGAAAAGATTCTATGCGTGGCCCCTCAGAATTAACTTCGGAGCAAGATAATAGAACTTCTGGATTAGATAAAGACTATGCCACAGATTGGAGTTATGGTATCTTTGAAAGTTTAAATTTAATGATTCCAAACCTAATGGGCGGAGCATCACAAAGCGATTTGGGAGTTAAATCGGAGACCTATAAAGTCTTAAAAAACATGGGTCAACCCAATGCTAAACAAATTGTTAAACAGATGCCAACATATTGGGGAGCACAACCCTTTACATCTGGGCCAACCTATATAGGAGCATTAGTCGTCTTTTTATTTATTTTAGGTTTGTTTGTTGTAAAAGGACAGCTAAAATGGTGGCTATTAACAGCAACTATTTTGTCGTTGATGTTGGCTTGGGGTAAAAATATGATGTGGTTTACCGATTTATGGTTAGATTATTTTCCTGGATACAATAAATTTAGAGCAGTATCTATGACGTTGGTTATGGCAGAGTTGACAATCCCTCTTTTAGGGGTATTGGGGCTACAAAGAATCTTAACGGGCGATTACGAGAAAGCAAAAATCAAAAAACAATTATTTTATGCTTTAGGCATTACTGCGGGTACAATTCTACTTCTTATTCTTGCCTTACCAGCATCGTCAACGGCTTTTATTGGAGCGAACGACGCTTCTGTTTTTGGACAAAACAATATGCTTATTGACGCTATTAGATCCGATAGAGCTTCTATATTTAGAGCAGATGCTTTACGTTCTTTGTTTTTTGTGATATTAGGTTTTGGAACTATTTATTTGTTTTTAATCAAAAAAATAAAAAGTTATTTATTATTGCTAATATTAGCATTGGTTATCGTAGTAGATTTGTGGACCGTAGATAAACGATATTTGAATGATGATTCGTTTGTTAAAAAAACCGAAGTCGACAATCAATTTAAGCCTTCTGTGGCCGATCAAAGTATTTTGACCGATAAATCAGAAGATTATAGAGTATTAAACCTTGCTGTTAGTACTTTTAATGATGCTTCTACCTCTTATTTTCATAAATCGATTGGAGGTTATCACGGAGCTAAAATGAGAAGATATCAAGAAATTATTACACATTATTTAGCTCCAGAAATTCAACAATTTGGTGCCGCTTTACAGCAAGGAGCTACCCAAGAATCGGTAAATAACGCATTACAAAAGCTGAATGTTGTGAATATGTTGAATGGTAAATATATTATTTATAGCCCTTCGTCACCAGCAATTCCTAATGCTTTTGCAGACGGTAATGTTTGGTTTGTTCAAGATTATAAAATGGTAGCAAATGCTGACGAAGAAATACAAGCTTTAGCAACTATTAATCCTAAAAAATCAGCAATTATTGATATTAGGTTCAAAGATTTAGTAAAAAATTTCAAATATAATCCAAGTTCAAAAATTAGCTTATTATCGTATCAACCCAATCATTTAATTTACCAGTCGGAAACACAATCCGAAGAAATGGCGGTCTTCTCTGAAGTGTATTACGACAAAGGATGGAAAGCTTTTGTTGATGGAAAAGAAGTGCCCCATTTTAGAGTTAATTATATTCTTAGAGCAATGATGGTTCCAGCAGGTAAGCATCAGATAGAATTCAAATTTCAACCCGAAATTTATACAACAGGAAAAATAATTGGAATTATGAGTTCAATTTTACTTCTTTTGTTATTTGCAAGTGGTTTTGTATACGATAAAATAAAATCTAAAAACACCAAAATCTCAGAGTAGTATGGACACTATTATTATTGAAAATCTGAATAAAATTGATGAATCTGCCAAGCAATTTTTGTCTTATTTTTCGGAGCCCCAAGTTGTTGCTTTTCATGGTGAAATGGGAGCAGGAAAAACTACTTTTATAAAAGCAATTTGCAAACAGCTAGATGTTGTCGATGTTGTGAATAGCCCTACCTTTGCTATTGTTAACGAGTACGAAACTGAGCGTAATGATTTGGTATACCATTTCGATTTATATCGAATGGAAAATCCCGAAGAAGCTCTAGATATAGGTTTCGAAGATTATCTTTATTCTGGTCGATGGTGCTTTATAGAATGGCCAGAAATTGCAAGTCAATATTTACCAAAAGAAATAGTACAAATTAAGATAGAGGAACAAGAAAAAGGAAAGCGAAAGGTAAGTTTTATAGAATAAGTTTTTTACCTTTGATAAAGTTAATTATTATTAATCCAAAACATAGAATTATGTCAGTAAACAAAGTTATTTTAATAGGAAATGTAGGAAAAGATCCAGAGGTAAATTATATTAAAGAAGATTTGCCAGTTGCTAAATTTACCATGGCAACTTCGGAAACATATACAAAAGATGGTCAAAAAGTTACTAATACAGAATGGCATAATATTGTTATTTGGAGAGGCTTGGCAAAGGTTGTAGAGCAGTATGTAAAGAAAGGTTCTAAACTTTATATCGAAGGTAAGATTACAAATAGACAGTACGAGAAGGATGGTCAGACTAAATATTTTACAGAAATAGTTGCTAATCAAATGCAAATGCTCGATTCTAGAAATTCTGGAGGTGAGTCTAACGGATCTTCTGCAGCTGCAGCACCAACCCCTCCGCCAGCACAAGATACAAGCGACGATTTACCATTCTAAAATAAATAGTCTCGAAGTAGATTTATCGAGATAGTAAAAGGAATTATTTAACCCGCTTCTAGTGTCGGGGAATTAAAGTCTCAAATAGGATTAAAACCGTAAATTTTGGAAGACCCCCTTAGTCAAATATTTTTGAATATCGTATTACATCCAATAACAACTCAACTTCTAGTTGGGTTGTTTATATTGCTTATCCTTCTGTCGATTTCGGCTTTTGTTTCAGGTGCCGAAGTTGCTTTTTTTTCGCTTAGCCCACAAGATGAAGATGAATTAAAAGCCAGCAAAAGTACCAAATCTAAAACCGTATTAAAATTACTTTCTCAAGCAGAAAAGTTATTAGCCACAATACTTATTGTTAATAACTTAGTAAATGTTGGAATTGTCATTCTTTCTAGTTTCATCACTAATACACTTTTCGATTTTAGCCAGAATCCACAATTAGGTTTTATCTTTCAGATTGTTGTTATTACATTTATTTTGCTTCTATTTGGTGAAATTATTCCTAAGGTTTATGCCTCTCGTTTTCCTGTTGGCTTTTCAAAAATTACAGCATCATCTATTCAATTGGCATCATATATCTTTCACCCTTTTAGTACTCTGCTGATGAAAAGTTCGAATATTATTAGCAAACGTTTAAGTAAGAAGAAACAACAAGTGTCTATTAATGAATTGTCCGATGCTTTAGATTTAACTGAAGAAACAGTTAAAATGGACGATAAGATATTAAAAGGAATTGTCAATTTTGCGAATATTGGGGTTTCCGAGATTATGCGCTCTCGAATGGATGTCATTACCATAAATATTCAAGATTCATTTTCGCAAGTCTTAGAAATTGTTCGATCCTCGGGCTTTTCTAGAATCCCTGTAATTGATAAAACTTTTGATAATATTAAGGGAATTTTATATGTAAAAGATTTATTACCTCATGTCCATAAGAGTAAAAATTTTAGGTGGCAATCGTTAACAAGACCACCGTTTTATGTTCCTGAGAGTAAGAAAATAGATAATCTTCTAAAAGATTTTCAAACCAAAAAAATTCACTTAGCCATTGTTGTCGATGAATATGGCGGTACATCGGGAATTGTTTCTATGGAAGATGTTTTGGAAGAAATTGTTGGTGAAATAAACGACGAATTTGACAGTATAGAACAACTCTATAAGCAATTATCAGATAATAAATATCAATTCGAAGCTAAAACATTACTGATAGATTTCTGTAAGAAATTCGATCTTGAAGATGACTATTTTGATAAAGATAAGGCGGATGCCGATACACTTGCAGGATTTATTCTAGAAATGAAAGGAGAGATTCCAGAGAAAAAAGATATAGTTGAGTATAAAGATTTTATTTTTGAAGTTAAAGCCGTTGATAATAGACGAATAAAACAAATATTTGTTACCCTAAAAAAAGATGAGTAGATTTCTAATTATTATTATTTTAGTAAGTATAATGTCTTCTTGCGAAGAGAGTTATATCCCAAAACCTAGAGGATATTATAGAATTGCACTTCCTAAAAAAGAGTACAAAAAAGCTATAGCCCCGCAATACATTTTCGACATATTAAAAAGTTCAAACTTTACCATTAAAGCCAGCGATAGTGCATGGACTACCGTTAATTATCCACTTCTAAACGCATCTTTGTATTTAACTTATTTTCACGATAAGAATATCGAAAAATTAACCGAAGATGCACGGAAATCGGCCTATAAGCATGCTATTAAAGCCGATGATATTATTAATATGCCTTTTGCTATTCCAGAGAAACATTTGTATGGAGTCGTATACAGCATAGAGGGAAATGCAGCAAGTCCTGTTATATTTCAGTTTACCGACAGCGTAAGTCAGTTTTTGCATGCGGCACTATATTTTAATTGTGAACCTAATGCAGATTCGCTAAAACCTGCTATCGATTTTGTGAGACAAGATATAGAGCATATTATTGATACATTCGAATGGACAGATATTAGTTTGCGAAAGTAAATAGTAAGTATGCCAATTGTAAAGAATTTTAAGAGCGATAGAATAGATTATATAATTTGGGAGTTGACCGAAACGGTCGATGAACTTGAGCATATTCTCTCGAGCAGCACATTAATTATTCAAGGGAAGGGTTTAAAAACGGTTAAACGTAAGAAAGAATTTCTTAGCTCTAGGATATTATTAAAAGAACTTTTCAAAACTTGCCCCGAGATAATATACGATGATTTTGGAGCTCCGTTTATGTCAAAATTAAAAGATAATATTAGTATTACTCATTCAGGAAACTATGTTGTAGCTGCACGATCAAAGTATGAAATTGGTATTGATATTGAGCAGGTATCAGAGAAATTGAATAGAACAAAACACAAGTATAGTTCTGAACGAGAACTATCGTTTATTGATGAAAGTCAGAAGCTTTTCCATTTAGCTCTTTATTGGTCGGCAAAAGAAAGTGTATATAAATTAGTAAGTAATGAAGCCTTAATTTTTGATTCTGATATGCAAATTGAAGCATTTACTCCAATAGAAGAATCGCAGTTTATGCTACAATTAAATTCTAAGAAGATGAAAAAAACTCTTTTGGTAAACTATCAGAAATTGAAGTCTTATGTTTTTACTTATTGTGTTTTAGATTCTTAGCGTAATTTAACAAGAAAATTATCTTATATTTATAAAATATATTAAAAATGGATTCTCTATATTCAAAATATTTCAAGCTTAATTCCAAACATCTAGCTATCTTAATTGATCCAGAAAAGCATAATCTGAATGAATTAAAGAGTCTCTCTAAAAGGATTGATAGTTCAGGTATTGATCTTATTTTGATAGGGAGTAGTTTAAGCATGTCGAATTATGATGAAGCTATTCGAGTTATAAAATTGAACTGTAATCAACCTGTATTTTTATTTCCTGGAAATAGTCTTCAACTCAGTGCTGAAGCTGATGCTTTGTTAAATTTGTCGCTTATTTCAGGACGAAATCCTGAATTATTAATTGGGGAACATGTACGTTCTGCTATGTTTCTTAAACAAATAAATCTGGAAGTCATTCCGACGGGTTATTTATTGATTGATGGCGGAGTAAAAACTTCGGTAGAATATATGAGTAATACTTTATCTATTCCTAATAATAAATTTGATATTGCCGTTGCAACTGCTGTTGCGGGAGAGTACTTAGGATTAAGAAGTATTTATTTAGAAGCAGGAAGTGGAGCTTTAAATTCCGTTCCAACGGACCTGATACGAGCAGTTAAAAGTCAAATTAATATTCCAATTATTTGTGGAGGAGGAATAAAAACTAAGGAAGAAATACGAGCACAGTGGGATGCGGGTACAAATATTGTTGTTGTTGGAACAGCATTCGAACAGAATCCGAGTTTATTAGAACAGTTTTAAAACTGTTTTTTAAGAGAGAGAAAATGATACTAATATATTGAAAAAGCCCTATTGCATTATTCATACGATAGGGCTTTTTATTTGTGATTGTTTTTTTTACAAATAACTATCGTTTAAATCTATCATTTTGATGGCTGTTATAGCCGCTTCGTCACCTTTGTTTCCGTGCTTTCCACCTGCTCTATCTAAGGCTTGTTGTTGGGTTTCTGTAGTAAGAACACCGAAAATAATAGGTATTTCGGCTTGACTATTTAAATTAGTAATCCCGTTGGTTACACCGTTACAAATAAAATCGAAATGGCGAGTTTCGCCTTGAATTACACAGCCCAAAACAATGATTGCATCTACTTCTTCATATTCCATCATAGCAGAAGCTGCAAAAGTAAGTTCGAAAGTTCCAGGAACGTGTTTAATAGAAATATTCTTTTCCCAAACGCCATGTTTTTTCAAAGTATCGACAGCACCTTTTAGTAAAGCACCAGTAATCTCGTAATTCCATTCTGCTACAGCAATAGCGATTTTCATGCCTGATGCGTTTGGAACAGAGTTTAAGTCGTAATCGGATAAGTTTTTAAGTATTGTAGCCATAATTATATATTTATAATGCCCAAGGGCTTAAACAAAAAATCCCGAATGAACGGGATTTAATATTTTGATTGAATCTAAAAAACGTTTTACATTTTTACTCTTTCAATAAATTTGTCAATCTTACGTGCTTCGTTAGATCTTACAAAGTCAGTCTTTATTTTTTTGTATGTCACTAAAGCATCTTCTTTTTCCCCAAGCTTTTCATAAGCCTTACCTAATTTCATTAAATAAATAGGAGTGATAAATTCGTTAGGATTGTTTTCAGAAGCTTTTTTAAAATACGAAATAGCTTCTTCGATATTATCTTTTTCAACGTATGCATCTCCAATTGCACCGATTGCCATTGTAGAAATCATTTCGTCACTTGCATCAAAGTTTTTTAAATAATCGATGGCTTCGTCGTACTTACCTAATCTAAGATAAGAAATACCAGCGTAATAGTTAGCAATATTTCCTGTGTTAGTCATGCCATAATCATCAGCTACAGCTATAAAACCATCGTTAAAACCATCTCCGTCAAGAGCCAATTGAAATGAGTCTTGAGCAAAATAGTTTTGAGCTATAAAAATTTGAGTTTGTGCCTCCTGTTCTAAAGGAGCTACATAGAATTTTTGATACGCAAAATAACCAACAATTATAAAAATAATGGCTCCAATAATAATGGAAACACTTTTCTGATTTTCTTCGATAAACTGCTCAGTTCTTCCAAGGGTATTCTGAATTACTTCTAAATTTTCGTCTCCTGAGCTATGCTTAGTATTCTTTGCCATAATCTTAATTTGAATCCCTATTTAAGGATATTATTTTCCAGACTTAAAGTCTAATTTATATTGTTATTATCTCAATCTAATTGAATTAAGACCGCAAATTTAATCTTTTTATAAAAAATAAACGAATCTTAAGCCTTAAAAATTAAGGCATATTATTATTGATAATAAATTTTAGGATTTTCTATATTTTTTAGTCTCTTCGAAAATATGATTTAATATTTTTTGTTCTTTTTCGTCGAATTCTAAACCTCTGCGTTCGAATACTTTCTCTGCTACTTCAAAAGCTTTTCTGGTTTGATAGGTAACAAAGCCTGATGCACCGCCCCAAGAGAACGATGGTATGAAGTTTCTAGGAAATCCATCACCAAAAATATTCGAAGAAACACCGACTACAGTTCCTGTGTTGAACATGGTATTAATACCACATTTTGAGTGGTCGCCCATAATTAGTCCGCAAAATTGCAGACCTGTTTTTGCAAAACCTGCCGTTTGATAATCCCAAAGTCTAACTTCGGCATAATTGTTTTTAAGATTAGAATTGTTGGTATCGGCACCTAAATTGCACCATTCACCAATTACAGAATTTCCTAAAAAACCATCGTGAGCTTTATTGGTGTAGCCTTGTATAACAACATTGTTCAGTTCTCCCCCTACTTTAGATTCGGGACCGATGGTTGTAGGCCCGTAAATTTTGGCCGCCATTTTTACAGTACTATGCTGACAAAGAGCAAAAGGGCCTCGAATAACGGCTCCTTCCATTATTTCAGCATCTTTTCCAATATATACAGGTCCGTCTGTTGCATTTATTATTGCAAATTCGGCTTTGGCTCCTTCTTCGAAAAAAACTTGCTCTTTTCCTAAAATTTGGACTGTTTTAGATATCTCTTGCGATATTTTACCAAGGGTCAATATTTCATAATCAGATTCTATTTCTTCACCATTTTTTGCAAATATATCCCAAGTATTGTTAATTAAATTTACTTCTGCATCGTATTCGTTATTACTATAGTTTTCTAATTTGCCGCTAAAAAAATCTAATAAATCTTCTTTTTTTAAATTAATAGCTAATAATTCGTCGTCTTTAGTAATTGCTTCTCTATTTTTTAGTAGTAAAATTTGTTCAGAGATATCTTCGTCGGGTAATAAAGCACCATTAATTAATAAGTTTTGTTCTTCAATTTTAGCTGGGTATTTTTCTTGAAGATAAGCTTCGGTTAAGAAACTACATTTAGTTTTTAAGAAGAAATCCCACTTCTCGATAATTTTAAGAATCCCTACTCTAAGTTCGCCTACTGGTTTTGTGTAGGTAAGGGGCAATAGCTTATGTCTTTGTTGGGCATCGAATAAGATTGTATTCATATTATTAATTTATTTTTTTGTGACTAAAGTAAATAAAGTTTTTTAGAGTGTGGAAATATGCTTCATGTAATATTTTTTTTGCGATGGTTAATTAAAAGCTTCAATAAGCGTTTAATGTTTTTTCTAAAAATTTAGCAACTCCATCTTCTATATTCGATGCTGTAATTTGATCAGCAATTTCTAAGACTTCTTTTTTTGCATTTCTCACAGCTACACCAATACCAACTGATTTTAGCATCTCTATATCGTTATAATTATCGCCGAATGCAATGACTTCAGAAAAAATGATGTTTGAATATTTGTGCTGAATTAATTTTTTAATAGCTGTTTTTTTGGAAACGGAGCGGGGAGCAATTTCTAAATAACTTGGTTTTGAGCGATAGCTAATTATTGATTCATGATAATTTAAATTTAACCAGTCTGAAAGAGCATTAATTTCTTTTTCATCACCCATTATCATAATTTTGTGAGCTGCTTTACGTTCATCTTTCCAATTCTTTAATGTGGTATGTAAACTTTGAACACAAGGCTCGACTTTAGTATTCTGACTTTCTCGTTTCGCCCAATAATCAAAAGAAGGGACATACCATTCGTTGTTATGGTAGAGGCTGGTATGTAAGTTGGTGTTAGAGCAAAAGTTTACAATGTTTTTGATGGTTTTTAGATTAATTTCTGTTGAATAAACGATTTTATTTTTCTCTAAAATTAGTGCTCCATTGTAGGCTATAATAGGGGTTTCTTCGATGGATAGCTCGTTTTGTAAATGATACATAGCTTTGGGCATTCTGGAAGAAATGAGTACAAAAGGAATGGGAGCCATATTATTAATAGCATGAATGGTTCGCTCGGATAATTCTCTATTTTTATTAAGCAGGGTTCCATCAATATCGGAACAGATTAATTTAGGCTTCATTTAGAGTTGTTTAAAATGCAATATTTATGGAAAATTTTATTGCGTTTGGATTCATACTGCCAACATAGCTTAACCGTCTAATATACTGAATGCTGAAATAGTTAAAAATATTTTCTATACCAGCAGAAGCTTCCATATATGGAGTTGTGGACTTAAGCCTTGTGAATTGAGCGACGGGTCTACCTTGTAAATCGTTATCAGGAATAGTGGCTTCGTACTTATCTTTAAATGTACCAGCTGCAATATTAAAACTTCCTGTTAATCGCCACTTTAAGGCTCTAATTAAAGGGAGTTTATTTAATATTAATCCATCGAAATGATGAAAAATAAGAAGCTCTATAGATTGGTCGGCAACAAATTCGAAGAAGTTCATTTGGTTGTATCCTCTATGGGTAATAAAAAAGGACTCGTTACCTTGAAGAATGTTAAGTAAAGTTGGTGGAACGTAACCAAAAACTTTTGCCCCTGTAATGGAATAGGATAAACGACCGACACCTCCGATTTTAAGTTTTCGTTTTATATTAAGAGATAAGTAATGATAGTTAAAAGTACTATTTAGTACATCTTTTAATCCAGCGGTATAGTTTAAGGTATATACGTTTCCTTTTAGTCCACCTACACCCATACGTATGTTTTTTCTGTGGATAAATAGTTCTTTTTTTGCATAGCGTATAGTTAAGCTAACATTGCTTAAAATATAATGATCTTGGATATTTCTATTTTGATCGTAGTAGGCGAATGCATAATCCATATACGGATTAAAATTATAGTGTCTTAAATTTATTTTTGTTTGGAAGCCTCTTCCTAAATCAGTTCTAAACCATAAGGAATAGTCATCGCCTAGAGCAGCGTACTGGGTTCCTCCAAACTGTGAGGACAAAGCTAAAGAAAAAGCCATTAAGGGGTTTTGGTCAATAAAATGACTATTAACTCCAACTTTATCTAAATCGTATTTGTACTGAAAGCCAATTTTTGTCCAATGTTTTCTACTTAAAAAACGCTCAACTTGTATATCGTATTTTATTTTCTCGTCTTTATATCCATATGCAACGTGTCCAGATAATATCCATTTCTTGCTAAAATCAACAGTTGTTCTCCCCCCAATTTGTGTACGAAATCCTTCGTTTCTATTTTTCCCTACGAAGAACATATAGTGCCCAAATTCAAAATATTTTGTAGGATAATAACCTTCGAATACAAAATCGAGAAAATTACTAACTCTTTTTATGCTTTTCGAATTGCTTAATGAATCAATAATTGCGTAGGATTGGTCTGCTAGGGTG
>JAMOQL010000239.1 GCA_027064025.1 Bacteroidales bacterium | reverse complement strand
ACCATCCCAAAAGCAGTTTCTGTAGTTTGCCCATCACTCCATAAATAAGTATACGGTGTAATACCTCCAGAGCCAATTGCTGTAACATATGTTGAATCGTCATGGCAAGCCTGATCTCCAATATGAACATCTGCACTTACTGCATCGGGATTAAAGAATGAAATGGTACGTATTCTTACACACTGATTGGCATCGCTCACGGTTACCGTATAAGCTCCTGAACATAAACCAAAAATCGAATCTGTTGTTGCAGTATTGCTCCACAAATACGAATAAGGCGATGTACTCTGAACCGTAATATTTATCCATGCAGAAGCATCACAAACATCATGACAAGAAGTTGGCATAGACTGCATACTTATTTCTAAAGCAGAAGGATCATTAATATCTACAGACAAGGCCGTTTCACAACCATTAGCATCCGTTACGGTTACTGTAAAAGTTCCTACATATAACGAATCGGCCTTAGGGGCAGTGTCTCCATTGCTCCACAAATAGGTGTAAGGCATAGTTCCTCCACTGACAGAAATTGTGGCACTTCCTGAATTCCATAAGTCAACACAACCTGCGTCATGAATATCAATAACTTGAGCAATCAGCTCCGAGGGCTGAAGTATTTCTACACTAACAGTATCTGAACAAGACAAGCTATCTGTTATTATTGCTGAATAATTCCCAGCACACAAATTTACTAAATGATCTGTTGTTGCACCATTATTCCATAAAAAAGAAAAAGGGTTGATTCCTGAATAAATTAATTCAATTTCTCCAATACAAGAATTATAACATAGCAAATCGGTTTTGGTATACGAACTTTGTACTTGATCGATAGTAACAAAAATAGAATCTTTAAGTTCGCAAGAATTTTGATTTTCGGCTTCGACAACTAACCAAAACGAATTCGCATTAGCGACTGTAACCGAAGATGTACCTTGTCCAGAGAGAATAACTGATGCGGGACTCCAAACAATATTAAATATATCACCTTGAGTTAATTGAACTGAAATATCGGTAGAATCGCCCCAACACATCATACTTTCTCCAGATAAAATAATTTGTGGATTATCAACGGTAACGGTAACAGTATCCTTTCGTTCAACTTGGCAAACAGAATCTCTAGTTAAAATATAATAATCGGTCGTATTTATTGGTGAAACTTGAATATCAGAATTTCCTCCAGGATTTAATATATTACTAAAATTAGGATCGTCGGACCAAATATAATCTTCTACAGGAGCTGATGTTTGTACCGCCAACCAAACCGAAGTGTTTTCGCAAATAGTCGTGTCTTTTATTCCTTGCATTTGATATTGAATATCGATAACCTCTACGTGCTGAAACAATGAATCTACACAAATATCATCATCACGAGTCAATAAATAATCGGTAGATACAACTGGCGATGCCATTGGGTCTGAAATAACAGAACTGGACAAACCTGAAGTTGGAGTCCATAAATAACTATTATTAGTTTCTGATGTCACTCCTATTTGCACATCGGTTCCTAAACAAATACTAAAGGTATCTAACTGATCTGTTATCTGATCTTGAATAGTGATTGATTTAATAATGGTATCGGTCAAGTTACAAGTGTTTGAATCTATAGTCCAAAGTTTAACATCGTAAATTCCTGGAGATGGAAATAAATGGTCGGGACTTTGATCGTTTACAATTGCAGACCCATCACCAAAATCCCAATAATAATAAGCTCCCACTCCTGTATTCGTAAAATGAACTGGTAGATTCTCGCAAACTAAAGGCTCTGCAAAGAAATCGGCAACAGTAATATCTTCAGCAAAAGAAAACCTAAAAACAGCATTGTTACAAGTCCAATCATCATTAATAATCCCACCATTATCTTCAAATGCAGCTCCCGTTGTTGTTGGAAATTCGTTACAAGAAGTTGAAGCTCCATTTGCTCCAATATTACCACAACTAGCACAAACCGATTGATAAATATTACCCATTCTATCGAATCGAGACGTTCCGCCATCTACATGATCGTGTCCGCAATAACCTGTACCATAATGTTGTTCGCCAAAAAAAGTAGCATAATCTAAGGCTGAAGCATCACCAAACATAACCATGATATAAAAATCTTGCCCATCGGTAACAGATTGTTCTGCATCTGGTGTAATATCCATACCTACAGTTCCAAAAACACTTCCCCACGGCGAACCAGAATATCCTCCCCACTCTCGTCCCCAACCTGACAAATAAATTCTATTACAAATGTCTACAGAGAATGCTGTTAAAGAAATATTTGGTTTTCCACTTCCTGTTCCAAAAGTTGTCGACCAATCCAAAGATTGTAAGCCTGGAAAGAATTTAGCAATAAATTGTCCACTATTTGGATTATTGTATACTGCATTCTGTATTAATGTCGAGCCTGTTGCTTCGGTTTGTCCTGTAATAAACACATTATTATATTTGTCTTTACGAACAAAATAAGCCTGGTCGTATTCTGGAGATCCAAAATATGTCGATGCAATTAATTGAGATCCAATCGTATTGATTTGAGCGACAAATGCATCTGTTGTTCCTCCTTGGAAAGTAGTTTCGTAAGCCCCAACTGTTGTTGGGAAATTGGTAGATTCTGTACCTCCAGAAACGTAAGTTTGACCTTGTGTATTAATCTCTATAGAATAAATAGCATCGTCGGCAGCACCGCCCAAATAAGAGCTCCAAATTAGCTGAGTTAGATCCGATGATAATTTAAAAACGACACCTTCTTGTTGACCATTCGAAATGAGCTGAAAACTATTTATAGTTGGAAAATCATCGGAAAAAGTACTTGTGCCAACAAATATATCAGATTTGCCATCGGTAATAACTTCTCCTCTTGCACCATCGGCATAATTATAATATAACGAACCATTTCCCGACATCAAATAAGACGCATACGAAGGTCTGTAATTTAAACCATCGTTAGCTGTACCACCAATATAAGTTGACCCCAACAACTGAGATCCATCGGCTGAAAGTTTGGAGACAAAAATATCGGTGCCATTAGAATATTTTATTACGCCATCGTAGGTAACATCTGCCCCTCCATTAAAAGATGAATCGTAAGCCCCTGGAGTTATCGGGAAATCTGAAGAACCTGTTGTTCCGAGAATGACTAGTTCGTTTAACGGATTAACCACCAGGCTTTGTGGCATTTCTTCGCTCGTTGTGCCTCCTAAATGAGTTGCCCAAATCAATGTTGTTCCATCTGGTGTATATTTTGAAATAGTAACATCGCTACCTAAATAACCAGTCATTCCAAATTCTCCACCTGCAAAATCGTACTGATAAGCCCCTAATGTTGTAGGATAACCTGTGTTAAAAACGACTCCTCCAGAATAAACATTGCCCAATTGATCGCTACAAGCAGTAAAGCCCCAATTGTCTGATGTTGAACCACTATAAGTTGCAAAAATGAGTGATGGATCAATAATCAAATCATAATCCTCGTTATAATCATCTAATAAATGGATAGATAACAATTTATTATTAATAATATATTCTGCCTTAATCTCTTTGGTCTTACCTTTTACAACTTGATAAACATAAGGTTTCTCCTCAATAATTTTCCCTACAGAAGTAATAATTTTTAGATTTCCACCAGACAACGTAAACTTATCTACTCCATCATAATTCATTTGAATCTCACTTGGATCAGCCCCTGCTTTTACAATAAAATCGTATTTAAATCCCTTAGCTTGTTCGTAAACCCTCAAATCTATTGAGGCGTATAATTCTTGATAATAAATTTCTTGATATGATTTTACATTAGATGCCCAATGAGATTTATCGTTCCCAATAAAAAAGTTTTCGTAAGTGGGATAAGCTCTTTGGGATAAAATTTTAACATTTGGATTAGCATCAACAAATTGCATTTTGTAGGCATGAGCATCTATTTTCTCAAGCTTCTTTGCTTTAATATCATGATGACCATGATGAAATGAACTTCCAAAAAGATCTTCTCCATCGATTAAGTTAAAGGTAAAACCATCTTTTTCAAAATAAACTTGATGCAAAGATGAATTAATCTTATATTTCACTTGATTAGGCCATTGCCCCTTATTTTCAGTAAAAGACAGCTGTGCCAATAAGCTAGAATAGACCAACAAAAAAACACTTAATATAATTGGTTTTATTTGAGGCATTGGATTTGATATTTTATAAGATATGAAAATACAAAAAAAATAGAACTTTTATCAAGAATCTTTCTTCTTTTTATATTCAAAATTTACAGACGGTTTATTCATATTTCCTTCTTCCGTATAGTCAGGTTTAATCACTGTTTCCTCTGCCACTCCCATGTCTAAAGTCAAAGGTTTACTATAAGCATTTTGTCTAATTTTCAGACCACAATCTGGGCAAAACAGGGTTTGATTATTTAAAATAGCCCCACAGGCAGGACAGTTTCTATTATTTTCTTTCACCCAATATTCTATATCAGACTCGTCCTTTACTTTCTTATATGCGCTTAAAATTTGATGCAATTGCTTTTTAATTCCCGTATTTATTATCCATAAACTTAATTGATAAAATGCTACTCCTAATAAAAATGATGACCACAAAAATGTTCCAAACTCAAATTTGGAAAAGAATGCTGATAATAAAAGGATAACAATAATCCCATTGACTAAGTTTTGTAAATGTAAATTATATTTGATTCGTAAAAACGTAGCTTCTTTTACCGATTCAATATCGAATCTAAAAGGAATACTAAACAGAGAATGACTACTCAAAAAAAGGTCATCTTCGAATTTAAAATCTTTATTTTTTAACGCCTCGATAAGTAATTGATTAATATTTGGCGGCAAATCATCAATCCAATAATCTGATTGACTAAAATCTAGCTTCTTACTAAGTGAATATGGAAAGGACATTTATCAAGAATTATTTCAATTGTTCTATATTAATCGAATAATCGTCTAAGTAAAAAGAAACTTTTGGCTTATTATAAATATATACATCTATACGCACATCACTTTCTGGGCCTTCCAAAGCTAATTTTACATTTAAATCGACATCTTGCCATACTTCGGCTTTCTTCACAAACTTATCAAAACGAATATATTGCTTAGCCAACATTTTATTATCTTTTTCTAAAATAAATGCCATACTCGGAAATTTCTCAGGTAACTTATCAAACCAAATACTTAGTTTCTGACGAAACTCAACTTCTTGTACTGGCTCTGTTAATAGGTAATGATAAGACTGAACGTATACATCTTTTTTTACATAATACGCTTGTTTCCCTGACCGATGTATATTGCTCACTAGGTTATTTTGTATTTTTTGCTTAAGACCTGTTTTAGTTTCGTAATCGGTATTAAAACTATAGTAAAATAAATCTACTTTGCTAGTATCCTTTTTTAGTTCTTCCTGTTCGGCTTCTACATAACTTTGTTTGATCCTCAGTTTTTCGATAACCTTATCGTACATTGCGATATACAATGGCCTATCTTGTAGATATTGGCTCAAAGCAGAATCAAAAAGTACTCTGTTAATTTGATGTTTAGCAAGAATATTTTTATAAAAATTTTCAGGTCTTAGTGGTAAATTATCATAAGGAAAAGACTCTGTGTTTAAGACCCCATCAGCTATATGGATATCGACCAAAATATCAACCATTTCATCTTCTGGAATAATATACTTCGGCTTTGTTTCGCAAGAAAAAAGCGATATTATTAATATTGGGAGCAGGGTTAATTGCAGTAATATACGAATACTCATTCAGATTATAGTTTTGATCTTTCTTGATCTTTTTTAATTTTCGAAAACTTAAAGCCAATCATTATTTCGTGCGTTCCAGAAGAAGCCGAACTTAAGTTAGAGGTAGTAATATCATATGAATAGCCAAACGAAATTTGCTCTTCGTACTCGTATCCAATCATAATAGAAACTGCATCTGCAGAACGCCATGAAACCCCTAGCCAAGCCATCTTTTTCCAAATACCACGGACTCCTAAATCCGCCTGAAGCGGAGCTGGATACATAAACTTCAATAAAGCAAATGGTTCAACAGCCCAATCGTCGTTAATATCGTAACGGTAAGCCCCGTGCATAAAGAAATGTGTTTTAAGAGTATTCATTCCTAACGCATTAACATCATCAAAATTTATTTTATAATTAAATAATTGCTTGGCAACTAATCCTCCATTCCAATTTTTACCATAAATCAAAAATCCAAAATCGGCATCTGGTACAAACTCTGCATATACTTCCTCTCCTAACGAAGGGTCAGCGGCGTCGTGCAAAGTTATCTGAGAACCATCAATTTTGTATTGAAGAAGGCCAACGGATATTCCCATAGATATTCGAATATCATCTTTCAATCTTAAATTGTATGCATACGAACCATAAAAGCCTAATCGACTTGTTGGTCCAGTAACATCGCTAAACAATTGAACACCATAACCCATATCTTTTTTACGCTCTGGACCATAAGCACTCAACATAAATGTTTTAGGAGCGTCGTTAACACCTACCCATTGGTAACGATTATTAGATTTGGCTTGATAATAAGGCTTTGTTCCTGCAAATGCAGGGTTAGTAGCAAAATCATTAAACCAAAACTGAGAATAATGCGGGATTTGTTGCGCCATTGCCTGGACTCCACCAAGCAACAACACAAATAAAATTAGTATATTTTTATTTCTCACAATTTTCATTGTTATTTATTTTATCTTAATTCAAGTTTTACCTAACTATAGTTATTGGACCTGTAATCGGTTCGTTATGTATCCCATCGTTTAGTTTCACTAAATAATAATACGTACCAACAGGCAAGTCGTTTCCTTTATATGTTCCATCCCAACGCTGATCGTCTGGATAACCTTTCGAGTAAAACAATTGTTCACCCCAACGATTAAATATTTCTACTTCAATATTTGGAAATTTAAAGACATAATCTATAACCCATTCGTCATTAATACCATCGTCGTTTGGTGTAATACCTGAAGGGAAGATTAAATCAGGAATAACATTCACAATTAAAGAATCGGTTTCGTAACATCCATAAATAGTTTTAACTTTTAATAAGTATATTATCGTTTCTTTTGGACTAGCATCTGGATTGTAAATAGTGTCGTTAGATAATCCAATACTAGGCGACCATAGGTACGAAATCAAACTGTCGTGTAAACTAGCAGATAATTGAACGTGCTGGTCTTTCAAAATAGTTTCGTCTGGGCCTGCATATATGCCTATTGTATCGTACAACTGTACTAAAATAGAAGCCGTATCCTTACAAATACTATCCACAGTTAAATAAAAGGTCATCGAACTATTTGGGTACACTAATGGGTTTTGTACTAAGGTATCCGAAATATAATCTGAGCCTATCCAATGATAAAAATTGGTATTCCATTGAGGTGTATTTGCATATGAACTTAGTTGTAGGGTATCGTTAGAGCAAATTATTGTATCATTTCCAACTCCAAAATCGAAAACAATTCCTGGCTGAATAGTTACTGAATCGGCATGCAGACAAGA
>JAMOQL010000238.1 GCA_027064025.1 Bacteroidales bacterium | reverse complement strand
CATTAATTGGTACACCAATAACCGGAATATTTGTGCTTGCGGCAATTACACCAGGCAAATGTGCAGCCATTCCTGCAGCAGCAATAATTACTTTTATGCCTCTACTCTGAGCCTCTTTTGCAAAAGTTTCAACAGCAGCGGGTGTTCTATGAGCAGAAAGTGCATTTACCTCGAAAGGAATCTGATAATCGTTTAGATGTTTAGCCGCTTTTTCCATTACAGACCAATCCGATGTACTTCCCATTATGATACTTACTATAGGTTTCATTAAATTGTTGTTTTTTTGATGGTTATATTAAATTATTATAATTTTTGTTAAATCGTTTAATAATCTTTTCGGACGAGCCTACAGTTTTCGAAAGCCATTCTAAAAGAAGATCATCGTATTCATTTTTTGGTAATTTCCAATCAATTTGAGATTGTTCTAATTTTAATCTTAGTTGATACATAACAATAGCCGCAGATACAGATATATTAAAGCTTTCACTAAACCCGTACATGGGGATTTTAACAAATTCGTCAGCCTCTTCTCTAATCATATCGCTAATACCAGTAACTTCTGTTCCAAAAACAACAGCCACTTTACCTTTAGTTAGATCTAACTGATCTAAATCTACATCATTGGTATGCGGTGTTGTAGCCACAATTCTATAGCCTTCAGATTTTAATTTTTTTATTGCTCTATGTGTGTTATTTCCTGCCCTATTATACGAATGTAAATTTAACCAAGACGAAGCTCCTTTTTCTACCTTTGGATTAATTACATATTCATGATTATTTTCAATAATATGTACATCTTGAATACCAAAACCATCGGCAGATCTTAACACTGCACTTGCGTTTTGTGGCTGATAAATATCTTCTAGAACAACGGTTAAGTAACGTGTTCTAGAATTTATGACCTTAATTATTGTTTCAACTCTTTTAGGAGTAGCAAATTCTTTAAGATGTTCTATTAGAGCCTCTTTCTTTGTCATTAATTATTCTACTTAAACATTAGATAAGGCCGCTTCCAGGAAGTCAAATCTTGTCTGATAATCATCTATAGCACAGTTGATTACAAAATGAGCTTCTTCTTTTCCATAAACAGAAGTAATTTCACATTGTCCTTTTTCTCCAGGAATATTTTTATAAGTTAAAAAATAATGCCTTAATCTATTAATAATTAGTTCTGGGAGTTCCGATACATCTTTAATTTGTCCATAAATAGCATCGTCTTTTAGTACTGCAATAATTTTATCATCGGCTTCATTTCCATCGATCATTCGAAGTCCTCCTATTGGAATTGCTTGCACTAATAAATCACCATGAGTGATTTCCTTTTCTGTTAAAACACAGATATCTAAGGGGTCAGCATCACCCTTAACATTTTTCATTCCTGATTTTTCCATCGAAAAAGCGGCTAATTTATCTCCACAATAAGTTTGTGGAATAAAGCCATATAATGCAGGAACTACATTCGAAAATTTCTGAGGTCTGTCAATCTTAAGATATCCTGTTACTTTGTCTACTTCGTATTTTACGGTATCGCTTGGAACAACTTCGATATAAGAAGTTACTACTTCTGGAGATTTAACTCCTATTTCTACTCCATGCCAAGGGTGTGATTTATATCTTAATCCCATTAAACGACCGATAGGATCCATTAATTTGTTTGCCATTTTCTTCTATTTTTGAATTTATTGTTTATTTTCTTGGTATTGTTGTTAATACAGGTATATCTGATGAGAAAATAATATTTCGAGCTAGTGATCCTAAAAAGAATTCCGATAAACCTTTTTCTTGTTGTGTCATTATCATCAATAAATCGGCATTAACTTTATGTGCTAACCCAATTATTTCTTTTGCCATACTATCTTTACTATCAGAAGTATAAAAAGTTTCAATATCACAAATAATATTGCTTTGCTCAATTCTATTCTTGATTTCATCTAAACTTATGCTTATAAGTTTCAAATGCTTCTTTTTACTTTTAGAAATAGCCGATACTACAGTTATTTTAGCTTTAAAAAGCAAAGCTAAATCAATAGCCAAATCTACTTTCTGAATAGTCTCTTTAGTTGCATCTATTGGTAAAAGAATATTCTCGCAACCTTGTGTATGATCCTTTCCTTTTACCGATAGTATTGGATATTTTGATGTTTTAATAATATGCAAAGTTCGTGATCCTACAATTTTTCTGGAAATATTAATTCCAGATGTAGTTCCCATCACAATCAATTTAGGAGCTAAATAATCTGCTACTCGTAAAATTTCTTCAGAAACCTTCCCCATTCGCATAATCACTCCAACATCAATTCCTATCTTTTCTTCGACAGACTTTGCTGTTTTCCTTAACTTTTGCTCAATTTTTAATTCAAAATCTTTCTTTTCGTTATCCGAAAAAATTCCCCAAAAGCTTGATCCAGTCTTAATAACATTGAGCAGCGTAATGGATGAATGACTTAATTTAGCCAAATTATAAGATTGCTCAAGCGCAATCATAGATTGTTCAGAAAAATCTATCGGTACTAGAATTGTATTTTCCACTTTGTTTTGTAGATAAAGTTAATTAATAATTACAAAAATAAAACAATAGAGCAATTTTGCAGATTTTTTTTATTAATTCGAAACTTATCTCAATTTTTAATGAAAAGTTTATATCTTTAATCTTCTTCAAAAAAATTGAAGCCAATCTGCAGATTATTCTTTTGCAGATTTGTAATTTACTGAAAATTAATTAAATATAAAATATTATGGCCATAAAAGAGTCTGAATTACTTATTAATAATGATGGTAGTATTTATCATATCAACCTTAAACCTGAAGACATAGCCGATACAGTTATTTTGGTTGGTGACCAAGACAGAGTGGAAATGGTAGCATCTTTTTTTACTAATATAGAATTGAAAAAACATAAACGTGAGTTTTATACCGTAACGGGGACTTTCAATAATAAACGTGTCACAGTACTATCTACAGGTATTGGCACCGATAATATAGACATTGTTATCAATGAATTAGATGCTTTGGTAAATATTGATCTAGAAGCAAGAGAAATAAAAAAAGACAAAAAAAGTTTGAATCTTATTAGAATTGGAACTTCTGGAGGACTACAGGCCGAATTAACACCAGGCTCTTATATTGTATCCAAATCTTCTGTGGGTTTCGATGGTATGTTGAATTATTACAAAGATATTGTAGATATTACAGATCTTAAATTTGAAGAATCTTTTATGGCTCATACCAATTGGAATCCAAGATTGGCTAGACCTTATTTAGTAGATTCTTCCAATATATTAACTAACAAATTAGTTGGCGAAAAATTTCATCACGGTATTACCATTTCATCTAATGGATTTTATGGCCCACAAGGAAGGGTACTACGATTAGATACTGCTGATAATGATTTGAACGATAAAATTCATACATTTTCATATAACGATAGAAAAATCACAAATTACGAAATGGAAAGTTCTGCTTTATATGGGCTGTCTAAAATGCTTGGACATGAAGCAACTACAGTTTGTTTGATAATTGCTAACCGTATCACAAAGAATAGTATTGTCGACTATCATCCATATATGAAAGAACTTGTTTTAGATGTTCTTAATAAAGTTACGGCTTAGGTTAAATTAAATGATTCTGAATAATATTCTTAGTAGCGAATTTTCTTTCTTTTGGTTGATCATTGTTGTTCTATTTTCGTTGGGACTATCTTTTCTACTTTATTGGAAGGATAAGTTTCTGAACGAAATTAACAAACCGATTAAGTATCTTTTATTAGTATTAAGATTCTTTAGTATTTTTATTATTTCTTTTTTTCTTATTAAACCCTTAATCAATAATGTTAAGAAAGATTTTTTTAAAGCCAAATTACTAGTCTTACAAGACAATTCAGAATCGATTATTACTAATAAGGATAGTTTATTTTATCGAAATGAATTTGCAAACCAACATAATAATTTTTATAAAGACTTAGAAGATAAGAATATAGATTACTCTATATATTGTTTTTCGGATAGTTTAAGATTAAATTCAGATTTTACATTTGATAAAAAAATAACCAATATTTCTGAGGCATTGAGCGAAGCCTTAAATTTGAATATTGAGAACAATATTGGTGGTATATTATTATTAAGCGATGGTATTAATAATAAAGGACAAGACCCTTATTATTTTTCAAAAAATATTCAAGTTCCTGTATATACAGTAGGATTAGGAGACACTAGTCTAAATAGTGATTTAAAAATTAAGCAAGTACAAATTAATAAAATTGGTTTTACAGATCAGAAGATTCCTTTTTCTGTTGATGTTTCGGCTTTACATATCGATAAATCATCTGTAAAACTATCTATTTTTGAAAAAAATGAAGTTTTATTTCGAAAAGATATAAAATTAGAATCGGGCTCAGATTTTAAAACTATCGAAGGCTTAATTTCACAATTATCTGTTGGTTTGCATAAATTAGATTTTGTACTTCCAGAATTGGAGGCTGAACGCAATATCAAAAATAATAAGCAGTCGGTATATATTAATATTGTTGAGTTTCAGCAAAAAATTCTTTTATTATCATCTGCTCCACATCCAGACATTGCAGCAATAAAATCGGTACTTTCTAAGCAACAAAATTATAAATTTCAAAGTTCCAATATTAGAGATTTTAAAGGTCAAATTGGAGATTATAACTTAGTTATTTTATATCAATTGCCGACTATTAATAATAAATGCAAATCAATTATTGATGAGATTAATCAAAAGCATATCCCTACTCTTAACTTTATTAGCGATAAAACAGATTTCACAAGTCTAAATACCATAAACTCAGAAATTCCCATCTCTAAAAAACTAAATAAAAATAATTTAATAGAGCAAGTTTCAAATCCTACATTTACACTTTTTAAGCAGTCTGAAGATTTGCTTAATTTCTTCAATAAAGTACCTCCTTTAATAGCACCCATGATTAAGATTTATCATAAAACCAATATTTATGGACTTACTTTTCAAAGCATAAAGAATATTAAAACAGATCAATTTTCTATGTTCTTCACAGAAACAGAGAATAATAAATTGGGATATATTATTGGAGAAGGAATCTGGAGATGGCGAATTTATGATTATCAGAAAAATCAAAGTTTCGACAATTTTAATGAATTTCTTCTTAAAACCGTTCAATATCTTTCGGTAAAGACTCCTAAAGAAAATTTTATTGTCGATATCAAAAATCAGTTCGAAGAATATGAACCTATACAAATTCATGTTCAACTGTATAATAAATCTTTGGAATTAATTCAGGATCATGATGTTAATATTAAATATTCCGATTCTGAAGCTCATGAATTTAAGACCGCTTTAAATTCCAATTCACCAGGTTATCATGTTAATCTTGGAATACTAAAACCAGGGGCTTATCATTACGAAATTTCTACAAAAATTGATGAAAAGTTAATTGTAAAAGCAGGACAATTTGTTGTGATTCCCTCTTTTTTGGAATACAAAAATTTGACAGCCAATCATCAATTATTAAAATCGATATCTAACAATACAAATGCAGCTTATTTTAATAAAAACAATTGGCTTTCTGTGGTAGATAGTATTGAGCAAAGTCCACGATTCAAAACCAAAGTGTATTCGTCTGACGAACTTACCGATTTAATCCACTTCAAATGGATTCTATTATTAATCGTATTGTTGATCTCTATAGAATGGTTTATTAGAAAATATTCGGGTACTATATAGAAGAAATATTATGCCAATAAGATAAAAATTGTTGGAATTTTATGTATTTGTGGTAGCTTACCTTTCCACTGCTTAATTGTTTTTGTTTTAATAAATTCTTGATCGGTTGTTAAACCTGCTGCAATACATAATTTTGTATTTGGAGAAAGTGTTTTTAACATTATTTCTAAGAGTTGCATATTTCTATAAGGTGCTTCAATAAAGGATTGCGATTGATTCTCTTGCTTCGATCTCAGTTCAAATCTTTTCAATTCTTTAATAGGTTTATCGCCTTTTATAGGTAAATATCCATTAAAGGCAAAACTTTGACCATTAAGTCCTGAAGCCATTTGAGCTATTAGTATTGAAGAAGGTCCTATTAAGGGTACTACATCGAAATTATTCTGGTGTGCAAACAAAGTAATTTCAGCTCCAGGATCGGCAACACCAGGACAACCTGCCTCCGAAATAACACCGATACTTTCTCCATTCTTTAGTGGATTTAAGTATCTAGAATATTCTTCATATTTGGTATGTTTATCCAGAACTTCGAAATGTAAATCGTCAATTACCACACTTTTGTCCATCAATTTCAAGAAACGACGGGTTGTTCTTACATTTTCGACCAAAAAATATTTAATTTTAGAAATGACCTCCCAATTATAGTCAGGGAAAATATGTTTGGGATTAGACTCTCCCATTGGACTTGGAATTAAATATAATTTAGCTTCTGACATTTTAATAAATTTATTATTCAATAGTTATTGCATCGTGCTAGTTGATTAAGTTTGCGAAGTTACACATAAAAAAAGTTGCAACAAAAAACCGATAGAATTTAATGACTATTTTTTATTGGTCACAGTTTTAAGTTAAAACGATACACTTTTGTGCATTTCGCTTTTCAGCTTCTAAAAATAGAACAAGACTTAAGATATTAGACATTAGAAAATCGCAATCAAGTTTAAAACGTAAATTGAAAATACAGCAATGTATTATAATTTTTTGTCTGAAATCTAATATATAAGGTCTTTGTTCATGAATAAAACGAATTTTATTTGTAGCACCAACCTTTACATTTGTAGTACATAGTGTTTGATTTATTAATAACACTAATTTGTTCTAGTTTTTCTAAAGCTACACCCAATATTAGTAAATATTTATTTTGTTAACCTTCTACTATGCAAAAGATACAGATTATTTGTATATTGCTTTAACTCCGTCGAATTAATAAATTGTTATTGTTCCCGACTTATTAACACCATTCTGGATAATTATTTCTTCTATATTTGAATGAGTTAATAAATTTACTCTTTATCGTACCACGTAGGCATTAACTCGATGATATTGATTGAGAAAGCGGTTATTTTATCGGTTGTTATGAGTATCTTTGTGCTAGCATATTTACTTTTTCTAACACAAAAACAGTTTTTTGCCAAATGATTTTAACATTTCTAGGAACAGGGACTTCTCAAGGAATTCCAATAATAGCTTGTCCATGTAAAGTCTGTCAATCGAATAATTCTAAAGATAAAAGGCTTCGTTCTTCTGTGCATATTGATGTAGGTGGCCTTTCTATAGTTATTGATAGTGGACCCGATTTCCGTCAACAGATGTTAAGAGAAAATATTAAGCGTATTGATGCTATTCTTTTTACACACGACCATAAAGATCATACTGCTGGTCTAGACGATGTTAGAGCATTTAATTATGTTCAGAAAAAAGCAATGGAAGTATACGGTGAAGATTATGTTTTAGATACGCTTAAACGAGAGTTTTCGTATGCTTTTGCTGAAAAGAAATATCCCGGAGTTCCCCGTATCA
>JAMOQL010000237.1 GCA_027064025.1 Bacteroidales bacterium | reverse complement strand
GGACTGCAAAAAACTCGTTAATATCTCTAGAAACACTCAAGTTAACAGAAGTATTCCCCATAATTGGATTAGTAAAATAAACATCCTTCACATCTCCATAAAACTTCAAAACCCCAGTTCCAATTCCAACAATAGGCTTATAATTTAAAAATTTGGAGCTCTCTTCTTCCGAAAAGAAATACGAAAAGCCATCATCTACAGTATCGGGAGGTGTAGTAAATGACGTATCTACTTGACTGTAAGATAGACTTATAGTCATGATATATAATATAGTTAGCAGATGTTTTTTCATATAGAATCCTATAACTGCTAAAGATAATAAAAGTTTTTTTGAAAGCAAATGTTTTGAAAGGAACTATTGATACCAAGTTTGATTACTTATCATAAGTGCTTCTTGAACCGTAATTCGTTCCCCACTATTATATGCTGTTACAAACGCATCTTTGATTGGTGTATTATTCCATATTTTATTACGCTTGTCCCTTGCTTTTTTATACTCAGCAAAACCTCCAACAGTATACTTATACCAACCACCAAGCATCTCGATAGAAATAGCTTCTTTAACTTTCAATTTTGAAAAATAAGGTACAGGTTGTATCCTATTATGACCGGCAGCTAACTGCACTCTATAAGACACTTCTGTGTTTGGAGTTTCGACAAGCGTAATATTTTGGGTATCATCTGAGGCATTATTACTTGCCGTGTCCGTATTATCAGAATTTGAATTATTCTGCGAAGTAGAATCTTCGCCAACAGTATTGCCTGGTATTGTTATATTATTATCCGCAACATCTTTGGTTACGCTTGTAGTATCTGTATTCTGAACTAAATTTCCTTGTTGATAAGCCAATTGTTCCTCAACTAACTGAGCAACGGTTTTATCTTTTTCTTGAAGAGGAATTTCAACCGTTTGTCCATTAACTAAATACGAGAAATTTCCTTTAATATCTAGCTTGGCTAGATTTACATTTTGGTCTGGAATTAATTTATAAGCAACAATATACTCCTGATCGCTAGGTAAAGTCATCCATAAGAACTTAGCAATATTATTTTGGAAAGTGAAAATACCACCTTTCGTTTCTATACTTTTAGCATCGTAACCCTTTGGAACAGTTTCTTGAATTTTCGCAAATTGATCAACATTCAAGTCTCCTCTATTAACAAGTATTTCGATAACAATTTCGCCATTATCGTTTATCTTAACAGATTGTCGTTTACAAGTAATTTGTGCTAAAGCTTCCATTTGAACTTTTGCTGTATCTTGAACATTTTCAGCCAAAGGAGAAGGCGTAATAGTAATTTCTTGAAGAGGCATTTCCACATACTTCTTTTCTCCATCGATATATGAGAATATACCATCTAAAGAATATTTTCCACTCATATTTTGATCTGTAGTTATTCTGTATTTAATAATGATTTCTTCTTTTACTGGAATAATCAACCAAAAGAATTTTACAGTTTGATCCTCAAAGCTAAAAGTACCCGTTTCTGCATCTATCAACTCTGCAGAAAAACCCTCGGGTAATTTTTGCTGAAAACGAGCAAATCCGTCTAACGACCCCTTATCTATATGAACTTCGACATCGAAAGACACTCCCGCAACAATTTCTGTTGGAGCTTGCATACTAACCTCTACAGGGTCAATAAACCAGCTAAACAAAAAGAATAAAAAAGAATAAGCTGCTATTAAATATGTCTTTATCATTACAACACTATAAGTTTTGATATAAAAGTAAAAAGCAAATACACGACTTACATCGCCTTAACCATCAAGTTATTAACAAATGTTTAAAACTATTAACACAACTGTTCAAAACTCTAATAGCAAAACTAACAAACACTTATAAAACAACACGTTACAACAACAATAACATCTGTTAAAACCGAAAATACAAATAAAATATCATTAATTAATTACTCATATTGTTAAGAATTCTAGTAAAATACAATAAGTCAAGTTGCAGTTTAAAGCTATTGTTTAACTTTGCAGAGATAAAATATCATATTAAAAGATTGCATTATGAGATTCTCACAAAAAATATTATTTACATTAACAATTATTACCCTAGGCTTGACCATGTACTCCTGTCAAGTAAAAGAAGTTCAGGTTAGCGAAATAAAAAGTTTTAACATCTTAAATATTGATGATAAATATGTTACTATAGATATTACTGCAAAGGTGAATAATCCTAATAATTTCTCTTTTACAATAAGTAAGGTAAATCTTAACGTCACCTTTAACAAGGTAGACCTAGGAACTATCAATAAGGTACAGAGTGTGAGAATAAAAAAGAAATCTAACGAAATCCAACATCTCATTTTTAAATTAGAATTAAAACAAATAATGAAGGGCAGTATGCTTTTTATCCCTTCACTATTAACCAACAGAGCCAAAATAAAAATTAAAGGATACATCAAAGCTTCAAAATTCCCTTTCGGGAAGAAGATAGATATTGACTATAATAAAACAACCCAAATTTCTAAAGATTTCATAAAGTGAAACTCAATTTCCGCAATTTCACAAACGATGATTTCGAAAAAATAGCATTGGAAACCTTTGCTTACCAATCGAAACGAATACCTGTTTACAGAGATTATATCAAAAAATTAGGTATCAACAGTTCAAAAGTAAAAAGTATCAAAGAAATCCCCTTTTTACCAATTAGCTTTTTCAAAACTCATGAAGTTTTTAACCCAAAAAAAGAAAAAAAAATAATATTTACGAGCAGCGGGACAACTGGGCAAACAAACTCTAAACATTTTGTTAACGATATTAATATCTACGAACAATCATTCAAAATAGCTTTTTCAAATTTCTTTGGCAATATCGAAGATTATTGCGTACTTGCTCTCCTCCCCTCTTATCTCGAACGAGAGGGATCATCACTGATATATATGAGCAAGCAACTCATCGATGATTCCAAAAATAGTTTGAGTGGATTTTACCTGCACAATTTAAAAGAGCTATCATCAATACTAATGCAGTTAGAAGAACAAAACCAAAAAACAATTTTGATAGGTGTTAGTTATGCCCTTTTAGATTTGATTGAATATCAACAATTTGAACTAAAAAATACAATAGTCATCGAAACTGGGGGGATGAAAGGGCAACGAAAAGATATGATTAAAGAAGAATTCTATTCGATTCTTAAAAAAGGTTTTGGTCTAAGCCAGATTCATTCGGAATACGGAATGACAGAACTCCTTTCGCAAGCTTATTCGTCCGACAACGGGAACTACAAAACGCCAGCTTGGATGAAAGTTCTTATTCGAGATGTTAACGATCCGTTCTGCTTTCTTGAGAAAGGGAAAAGTGGTGGAATAAACATCATAGATTTAGCAAATATAGACAGTTGTAGTTTTATTGCTACACAAGATTTAGGAAAGCTAAACCAAGACTCTTCTTTCTCGATTCTTGGCAGATTCGACAATAGCGATATCAGAGGTTGTAACCTAATGGTCAATTAGTTAAAAACTATAACAATTTTCGATTACTTTTTTTTAAGAAAAGCTATCATTATCGATTGATTTATTGATAATAAATGAAGACCTTTGCATAAATAACAAAAACAAATAACAACTAATGCAAGTATTAAACAAGTCCTATCTTATCATATTATCACTTGTTACAATTACTTTTTTATTTTCTTGTCAGAATCATAAAAGTAATCCCAAAGAAACCATAAGGGAGAAACCTGCGGAAATAGATTTACTACTCGACAGTTTATCAAATTATTACCCATCGAATAACGATAGTCTCATTTTATTTTCAGACCATATTTTATCAAACACCCTTAAAAACAAAGAGCAAATTAATATTAAAATCGCCCACATTCATTATAACCATAGCAATTATTTTCTAGCACAGAAATATTTCAGAAACGCATCGGAGACTTTCTTAAAAGATAGTCTGATTGAAAAATATGCCGAGCAAATTACAAACATAGGCGTTACAAAAGAAGTATCGGGCGATTATTCTTCGGCTTTAGATTATTACCTTAGAGCACAAAATATTTTTGACAGTTTAAACCTCCCCGAAAAATCATCATATTTGGATAACAATATTGGAATTATCTACGAACAATTAAAAGACAAAGACAAAGCCTTGCGATACTACCATAAATCTTTAACGACAAGTATTCGTCTAAAAAAATGGAAACTGTCTGCTTCGAGATATAATAATATTGCATCTTTATACGAAAGTAATTCTCAATTAGATTCTGCTCTTATATTTTACACAAAAGCTTATCAAATATATCAAAACGATAGCAGTATCAATAAATTGGTTACTAAAAGTAATATTGGACACGTGTATCTATTAATGAAAAAGTTTGCCATGGCAGATTCCATTCTAGAGTCAACCTATCGAGCATATATCAAGCAAAAATTACGTGTTAATTCTAGTTATGTTTTGACTTGTCAAGCCCAATCATTCTTCGATCAAGGATTGGTTCAGAAATCATTACAAAAGGCTCAAGAAGCTTATCAAATTTCGAAACAAAATAAGAATAAAGAAAAAGAACTTGAAAGTTTAGATATTCTGATAAAATCTTCAGAAAAACTTCAACAATACAAGCAAACCAATGAACTTATTAAAAGATACTATCGAATTAAGGAAGAATTAACAGGAATAGAGCAAAGACAATTTATTAATAATCTCGATATTAAATATCAGGTTAAAGAACAAAAACACAAAATACAGGTTCTAGAATTAAATAATAACGTTCAAAGCGAAAAGCTATTAGAACTGTGGTTGCTAATTACAATATTAGTAGCTCTTTTATTAGGATTATATATCATACTTAAATTACAGAAGAAGAATAACAGATTATTTATCAATCAAATGCAAAGGGATATTTCTGATTATATCTCTCAGATTGAAGAAATAAAAGAAAGCAAAGAAAAAATTGAAGAATCTTTGAATAACGAAAAGAAAGAATCCGAAAAACAAAATGAAACCAATATTCTTGAAAAAATAAAACAATTCAATTTAACCGAACGCGAACAAGACGTATTATTGCTTATTTCTCAAGGTTATAAAAATGCAGAAATAGCAGACAAATTATTTTTATCAATTAACACCATTAAAACTCACACAAAAAATATTTTTATTAAGTTAGATGTCCGTAATAGAATCGAAGCCACCAGAAAAGCCCAATTTTCTTAGATTTCATAGCAATATCACCCTTTCGGGTGAATTTAAAAAGCACCAATAGCCGTACTTTTGTATCCTAATTTTTATTAAACTAAAATAAATTAAAAAAAGATGAAACAATTAAGCATTATTCTAGTCTTAAGTATTTTTGCAAGTACAATTACATTTACTTCTTGCAAAAAAGAAGACAGTAGTACCCCTTCCAATTCCGTAAACACAAATGATTCAGAAACAACTGATGGTTTCGAAGGGACTTATACCATGAATGTAAATAACGACACTTACACGCATTTACAAAATGCCATTACATTAATGAACGAATCCTTACAAATACCAGGAAAAGATAATTCTGATAACGGATTTGTCTTTCAATCGAATAATTCGGTTGGAGCTGTTGGCGAAACTAGAAATATTTGTTTAGAAGGCTGCACCCCAACAATTTCGACTAGTTTAATGATCGATAATAATATCCCTGGTTTTAATGCCACATCGGGAACCATAAAAAGAGTTTCGGAATACGTAGTGGAATTCAACTTAACACAAGACTATGGAGATGGAAACCCTAAAACATTAACTGCCACGGTCCATATCGGGAAAATTGTTAATACCAACTTCTAGAAACCCTTTTAATATATTAATTCTAAAGCTATTCATGAAATTGAATGGCTTTTTTTATTTTAATATTATAGACCTATAAAACAACACAACCAAACTAATCCCAACCGAAATCGAAGAATCTGCAATATTAAAAACGGGTCTAAAAAAGATAAAATGATCGTTAGCCCAAAAAGGAAACCACTCTGGGAAATGACCTTCGATTAAAGGGAAATACAACATATCGACTACCTTGCCATGTAAAAAACCCGCATAACCTCCTGCATCGGGCATAAATTGAGCAACTTGGTAATAACTCTCAGAAAATAACAAACCAAAAAATGCGCTATCTAAGATATTGCCCATAGCACCTGCAAAAACAAGCGCAACACTAATGGTATAACCTAACGGCTTATCATCCGATTTTACAATTTTATATAAGTAAACACCTATTGCAGAAATGGCAACAACCCGAAATAAACTCAACACAAGCTTCCCCCAAGAACCTCCTAATTCAATTCCATAAGCCATTCCGTTATTTTCGGTAAAATGAATTACAAACCAATCTGCAAACCTATATTCTTGTCCAAGAACCCAATTAGATTTAATATAAATTTTAATTGCTTGGTCAATTATTAAGATAAAGATGATGACTAATAAGGGTAAATATTTTTTCATTCTTAATGATCTATTTTATGAATAGTACAAAGATATTTCTCGATAACAAATGTATATATTAAGAATGAATTACGGCCCAAGAAAAATAACAATCCAGATTTAATAATTAATATTACTAGCTATTATATATCTTTATAGCAAAAGAAATTATTATGAAACAAATTCTAGAATATAACGGTAAAAAAATCAGCTATACAAAACAAGGTTCTGGTAACAGTTTAGTATTCATACATGGATATTTAGAATATAAAGAAATTTGGACAGATTTTATTCAGAGCTTCATTAAGAATTATAAAGTTTTATGTATCGATTTACCAGGACATGGAGAATCTGAGAGTATTTCAGAAATTCATACTATGAAAAATATGGCAAGAGTCGTAAAACAAATTTTAGATAAAGAAGACATAAAAGAATCTACTATCATTGGACATTCTATGGGAGGATACGTCAGCCTAGCTTTTGCTAATTTATTTCCGAAAAACACATCTTCAATTGTTTTGTTCAGTTCTTCTGCACTTAACGATTCTACAGAAAAAATATTGGCCAGAAATAGAGATATAGAATTAATAAAAACTGAAAAAAAACAACTTTTAATTGATAATAATATTCCTAAAATGTTTGCAACAAATAATCTTGTAAAATATAATAATCTCATCAATACAATAAAAGAAGAATCTCATCAGATGTCTAACACAGGCATTATTGCAGCCCTTGAAGGAATGAAAACAAGACTTAATTACACAGAATTTCTAAAAACTACAAGCATTCCCATTCTATTTATTGCAGGAGTATTAGACGAATTAATACAAATTGATGTCTCAAAAAGACAAGTAACGAACTGTAAAAGCGTCACATACAAAACCTTAGAACATTCTGGACATATGGGTTATATAGAAGAAAAAGAATTATCGGCAAAATACATAACAGATTTTCTAAAAACTATTTAAAAAATAATTCATATTGTTTCAGAAATAAGAAAAATGTTTTACATTTGCACTCGCATTTAAGGAGAGATGGCAGAGTGGTCGAATGCGGTGGTCTTGAAAACCATTGAGGGTCACACCTCCGGGGGTTCGAATCCCTCTCTCTCCGCAACCCTTTCGGGTTATAACATAAACACCGTTTTATGTTTAATTAAAACAGGCTCTTTTCCTTGT
>JAMOQL010000236.1 GCA_027064025.1 Bacteroidales bacterium | reverse complement strand
TTGGATGCCAAAAAAAATTTCGGGGAAAGGTATCTGTCAAGAAATTATTCATCAAGACCCTGATTTAAATATCATCCCCATATTAAAAACTTGGCCCAAAGATGGCGGTAAATTTGTAACTCTCCCAATGGTGAATACCATCGACCCACACACCCATATCCGAAACATCGGAATGTATCGATTACAAATACTTGACAAACAATCGACGGGAATGCACTGGCACAAACACAAAGTTGGGGCTAGACATTATCAAGAATATAAAAAATTGGGACAAAAAATGCCTATTTCTGTGACTCTTGGTGGAGATCCCGCATATACCTATTCAGCAACCGCACCACTCCCTGACAATATCGATGAATATATGTTAGCAGGATTTCTTCGAAAGAAAAAAGTTGAACTGATTAAGTGTATTACTAATGACATCTACGTACCTAAAGATGTTGATTTTGTAATTGAAGGCTACATCGATACTGAAGAAGATTTTATTTGGGAAGGACCATTTGGTGATCATACAGGGTTTTACTCTCTTGCCGATTGGTATCCAAAATTCCATGTTACCTGCATAACACACAAAAAAAATGCAATTTACCCAACAACTATTGTCGGTATCCCTCCTATGGAAGATGCCTACATCGGAAAAGCCACTGAAAGAATTTTCTTAACACCCATAAAAATGACCATGCTACCAGAAGTGTTAGATATGGATTTACCTTTCGCTGGCGTAGCTCATAATATTACAATTATTAAGATTGAGAAAAGCTTTGCTGGACATGCCCAAAAAGTAATGAATGCCCTATGGGGTGCAGGGCAAATGATGTTCAATAAAAACATGATAATTGTTGATAAAGATGTTAATGTTCATGACTACAAAGAAGTACTAATAGCCGTCTTTGAGAATACTAATCCAGATTCAGATTTACTCTTTAGCAAAGGTCCTCTCGATGTTTTGGATCATTCATCTTCAAATTTTTCGTTTGGAAGTAAAATGGGAATAGATGCCACAAAAAAATATCCTGAAGAAATTACACCCTCTAAGATAAAAAAAACGATTACAGAAAATTCTATTGATGATGTTGCACAAATAAATTCCCAATATTCCAATTTAGGAATATTAATAGTTGGAATAAATAAAACTAATTTCCGATTCTCAGATTGGGTAAAATCCAACATAACTAAAATCGCAAGTCATACTAAATTTGTAGTTCTCGTTGATAATAATGTTGATATAAATAACTTTTTCGATATTGTATGGACTGCATCTAACCACATTGAGCCACAACGAGATAGTATAGTTAAAAACAATACTATTTTTATAGATGGTACTAAAAAAACTAAAAAAGCAGATAATTTTAAAAGAGAATGGCCCAACCCTGTGGTTATGGACGAAAAAACCATAAAACGAATTGATCAAGTATGGTCTAAACTAAAAATTGGAAACTTTATAGAATCGCCATCAATAAAATACAAGAATCAAATGACAGGCTTAGAAGCCATTTCCAAAAATTAATAAAAACAAGCATTCCTGTATTCTAAAAAAGCAGACTATTTTTAGCCTTTTTATCAGAATTAATTCTATATTTAAGTTTCTAAAATTAATAGAACAGCCATAGATTGAAAAATATTATTAAATACATATTTTTAGCCCTCCTGCTAACCAGTCAAATATCTTATTCTCAAGATATTGATTTAACATTTGATTACTATGGTGTCGAGGATGGATTATCTCAATCAGAAGTATATTGTACTTTTCAAGATAGTAGAGGATTAATTTGGTTCGGAACTCAAGCAGGATTAAATAGATTTGACGGAAGAAATTTTATTTCCTATGATAGAGACCCTTTAAATCCAAAATCAATTTCATCAGGTTGGGTGCATGCTATTGCAGAATCTCCTGACGGAAATTTATGGATAGGAACAAAAAATGGCTTAAACAAATTTAATCCTGCTACTGAAGAATTTGAACACTATTTAACCAGCGAAGAAGATATTGAGTTTTTAGGAAATAATACTGTTTATGGTATTCTCGTTGAAAATAACGACTTAATTTGGATTAAAACAGATTTTACAATCTCAAAGTTTATCCCTAGTAAGAATAAATTTATTCATTATTCGCATAAATCAGACGATGATATTTTTACAGAAGCCAAGTCCGATTTTAGCTTACCAATGATTAAAACAAAAGATGGAATATGGACTGGTTCTTCAACGGGTCTACAATTTCTTGATTTCAAACATGAAAGGATACAATCTTTTCATCATAAAAAAGGAGATCCTTTTTCTATACCAGGCGAATACGTCACAGCTTTAGCCATTGATTACAGTGGAAATTTATATGTCGGTACAGATAATGGCTTAGCCTATTTTCAAACTTTTTACAAAAGTGTAAGACCATCCACGACTCGAGAATTAAATAAAATACTAAATAACAATCCCGAATCTAAACAAATATCAGGACTTATTTTTGACAATAAAAACAATTATAAAAGATTAATTATCTCCACCTTTGAGGGAATTATCGTATACGATTTAATTAATAAAACACACCACTTATTCACAGAAGATAAAACAAACCCCAAAAGTCTTAAATACAACAGAATACGAAGTCTATTTCTAGATCAATCAGGGAATCTTTGGTTAGGTCTAAATACCAGGGGAATTGATAAATACTCCCCAAAAGGGACAAAATTCAAAACCTATAAAAACACAGGCAATTCTGGAGTAAAACTTTCCGATAACGTAATAGGATCTATTTATTCGGATAAAGATAACATCTGGGTAGGAACATGGGCTGGAGGAATTAATATTATTAATAAAAAAACCAAAAAAGTAACACTCATTAATTCTAAGGGCAAGAAAGGAAATAGCATTGTTGATGATCACGTTCACGTATTATACCACCGTAATAATGGAAATATTTGGATAGGTACAAAAAATGGAATTAGCATTTATTCTGAGAAATCAAAAAAGTATTATTCTTTCGAAGAATATTTCGGTATCCAACTTCCTAAACCACTTCTTAAAACTCGTATAAATATCATTACAGAAACAGACCCTAAAAATCTTATTATTGGAACAGGTAGAGGGTTATCTTTTTTCAATATCCCCAGTAAAAAATTTACTTACATTAAATCTCTAAAAGGGACAGATAAAACAGGTGTTAAAACTATTTACGATATTCTAATAAAAGAAGATTATTTATGGGTAGCTAGCTTTGATGGCTTATATAAAATTAATAAAAATAAAGAAATTGTTAAAATCTATAAAGCCCAAAAGAGCATTTCTAAAAACAAAGAAAACATATACAAAACGCCTAGTAGTTCTGGTATTTTTGAAATAAAAGATGATAAAGAAGGAACCTATTGGCTGGCTACAGAAAGTGGTTTAAATAGCTTTAATCCCAAAAAAGAAACATTCCAATATTTTACCAAAAAAGATGGGTTGCCCAACAATACCATATACGAAATTCTGCTCGCATCAAAACATAAACTTTGGTTTAGCACCAACAGAGGTCTTGCTGTTATTGATGTCGTAACTGATTCTGTAACGACTTATACTAGTTCTGACGGGCTTCAGGGATTAGAATATAACAACGGAGCAAGTTATGCCAGTAGTACAGGAGAATTTCTATTTGGAGGATCAGATGGATTAAATGAATTCTTTCCAGATTCAATAAAACAAAATTCAACTAAACCAATTACTACGCTCATAGACTTCACCATTATTAATAGCAAAGGTGTATCAACAAAAAAATCCCTTTTTGGAATGAATCAAATTGATATGGCCTATGACGACAATTCAATACGTATTGATTTTGCTTCCCTAGAATTTACGAATCCCTCTAAAAATCAATTCAAATATAAACTTGATGGTCACGATAATAATTGGCTTAATATCAGCGAACAAAACTATGTTTTATTCCCTTCCTTACCTTCTGGTGAATATACCCTTCAAGTTAAGGGGTCTAACAGCGATTTAGTATGGGGTGATGAAACCTCAATCAAAATAAACGTTAGCTATCCAATATACAATAATATTTGGGCCTACCTCTTATATTTGCTTACTGCGATATTAATTATTTACAAAATATGGAGCGACAATAAAAACAAACAAAGAAAATCTAATGAAGAGATTCGTAACAAACAATTAATGAATCTTAAACTGGAACAACAAAAAGAAGCTTTAGACATACAAAACACAAGTATGACTGATAGTATTAACTATGCAAAACATATTCAAGAGGCCATGCTACCTTCAGAATATATTTTCAAAAAATTACTCCCAAATTCTTTTATTTTTTACAAGACAAAAGATATTGTTAGTGGCGATTTTTATTGGATTGCCCAAAAAGGAACGAAAACTTTCGTTGCCGCTGTAGACTGCACAGGGCATGGTGTTCCTGGAGCATTTATGTCTATTATTGGATTTGACTTACTTAAAAATATTGTAAAAGAGAGAGGCGTTGAAGATCCTGCTGAAATACTAAATCAATTAAATTACGGAGTAAGCGATACATTCCGAAATACAAGCGATAAAGAACAAAAAGTACGAGATGGGATGGACATGACCTTATGCGTTATTGACCACTCAAAACATACTGTTGAGTTCTCTGGAGCAATGAACCCTCTATGTTTAATAAGAAATAATTCTATTTCATTAATTAAAGGCAATCGGTTTTCTATTGGTTCTTTTAACGATGACGAAACCAATAAATTTGACACTCATACATTCAAATACAAAACAGGAGATACAATATATCTTTTCTCAGATGGATATGCCGATCAGTTCGGTGGTCCTTTAGGCAAAAAATTCAAGCAAAAAAGATTTCTTCATATGTTGCTCAATATTTATCATTTGTCTCCAGACAAACAAAAAAGAGAACTCAAAGAAAATTTTAATAACTGGAAAGGCCAAATAGAACAGGTTGATGATGTCCTTGTTATAGGATTCAAACTTTAATGTTCGTATTTATCTCTCAAAAAAGATAATATCTTATCTATCATCAACTAAATTTGTCAATTATCAAACGTTATCGATGTTTACTTAACAACCACAAAATGAAAATAAAAATAATCTTTGTTTTTCTGTCGAGTATATTTCTAATATCTTGTCAAAACAAAGCTATATTACTTGATAATATTAATACTAATTTAGAATTCTACTTTATTTCATCTGAAATAATGGGACCTAATACAGAAAAAGAACAAACAAACTTTCAGAAAAAAAACAATTCTTTCTATATTGATAATAAAGAAGCTGTAGAAATTCTTAAAAAAGAATGGAAATACAGAAGCATAAAAAACTTCGACAACTTTGTTGCTGATTACTATTTAACCTATACAGAAAATGGCATATATCGTGGGGAAATTAGTATTGATTTAAGTAATAACATAGCAGTAAGTGGATATGGACCAACCTATTTTGATGCAAGAAGTCTAGACAAAATTCAGAAATACATTAAACCTCTAAAAACAAAGTTTTTTGAATTTACTAATTTAAGCGAAGCCAAACTATTCTACAAGGCTATTAAAGATAAACACTGGATATTGCCCTCTTCCAACGATGTAGAATATTATAAATGGACAGAGTTTGATGGAGAAACAATTATTCAAGTTAATAATAAGAAATTTGCTAGAGATAAAGATATAAAAAAGGCGTTCGATAAATATATGCCAAAACAATTTCCAAACGATGAATATTATTACAATATATTTCGATTTACACCTCAAAATAGTAGCATCAGGATATGTTCTAACATCGATTTATCTAAAAAATTCCCAAAAGAATTCCATGTTATTGTACCTTGGAAAAAATATGATAACATAATTATACCATTAATTAACTACAATGAAATTGAATTAACCAAAATTTTATTTGCTTTTAATATTCAACAATATAAAATTATTGACAAAATTGAATAATGCACATCTTTGATCTAAAACAAAATGGATATACAATTAATTGAAAAATACTTCGAACTAACCGATTTACAAAAGAAGCAAATGCAACAAGCTGTTGATTTGTATATAGAATGGAATCTACAAATTAATGTAATTTCCCGTAAAGATATCGACCACATAGTCGAACGTCACTTTCTGCATTCTCTTGCTATTGCCAAGTTTATCAGATTCAAAAAACACACCAAAATCCTGGATATAGGTACAGGTGGTGGTTTTCCTGGCATTCCTCTAGCAATTATATTTCCTGAAGTTAATTTCTTTCTGTCCGATAGTATTGCAAAAAAAATTAAAGTTGTCAACGAAATATCTGCTGCAATAGGTTTGAAAAATGTAAAAGCAGAAACTATTAGAGCCGAAAAAATCAAAGAAAAATTTGACTTTGTAATAAGTAGAGCCGTCACCGCTTTCCCTAAATTCATGACTTTTTGTAATGGTAAATTTAAAGCAAAAGATATTAATGCACTTTCTAACGGTATTATTTACCTAAAAGGCGGTAACTTTATCAACGAAATTAAATCTTATAAAAAAGCCGAAGTGTACGATATAAGTAGTTTCTTTGATGAAAAATTCTTTGAAACAAAAAATATTATTTATCTTCCTTATTAAGAATAAATATGAAACAAAAACTTTTCAGAAATATTTCACACAAAACTATTATATTTCAGAAGAAAGTAATATCTTTGCAACTCGAATTTAGAAACAGAATTATAGATTAAAAATATTAAAAAATGAAACGCACATTTCAACCATCTAAGAGAAAAAGAAAAAATAAGCACGGATTTAAAGCCAGAATGGAAAGTGTTGCTGGTAGAAAAGTAATTGCTTCTCGTCGTGCTAAGGGAAGAAAGAAACTTACTGTTTCTGACGAAAGAAGACATAAGTTTTAAGCTAAGTTTTAGCAATAAAGATATAGAGGTAGAGCATTTGTTCTACCTTTTTTTTTAGTAAAATTTATCTAATTTTAGATTATGAATTTAGAATCACTCGTTAGAAAAAACAGATCGTACAGACGATTTCACGAAGAAATTGGTATTGAATACGAAATACTAAAATATTGTGTAAACTTAGCTCGTTTATCACCTTCTGCAAGAAACATGCAAAGCCTTAGGTACAAGATAATCAACCAAACCGAAATCAATCAACAGATTTTCCCATTACTAAAATGGGCAGGTTATTTGCAAAACTGGGACGGCCCTATAAAAGGTGAACGCCCATCGGCTTACATCGTAGTATTAAACGACGAAGAACTATCTAAAAATTACTATTGCGACGATGGCTTATCGACCCAAAGCATAATGCTAGGTATTGTTGAAAAAGGGTTTGGAGGATGCATAATTGCAGCTATCAATCGTCCAAAAATAAAAGAAATTTTAAATATTGATAACAAATATAAAATTATTCATATCCTAGCTATTGGAAAACCGAAAGAAGAAGTTGTACTCGACGATATCAAAAATAACGATATTAAATATTGGAGAGATCAAGATAAAATACACCATGTGCCTAAAAGAACTCTAAAAAAAATTATTATTTAAAAGAGATTAACCTTCAGTTATTTTTCTGATCACAACCGAAGCACAAAACAAACCAAAAACAGCAGGCATATAGGAGATAGTCCCAGTTGTCGATCTTTTATTTATTTCATTATCAACTAATTTAATAGCATTCCTGTTAGCATCTTCTGATGAAAACACAACAGGGAAACCTTTATTTATCCCCCATCGCCTTAATTTTTTTCTCACTCGGAATGCCAATCTATCGTTATAAGATT
>JAMOQL010000235.1 GCA_027064025.1 Bacteroidales bacterium | reverse complement strand
CCCAGCATCTTTATCTGCAGTAATACCCGCACGTATTTTATTGGTAAATTGATATTTATATTTAGCATATATTTTATTAGGATCGCCCAAATATTTAGCATCACCATTCTCGTCTGGAATATAAGCTGCCTGTTCTTCTAGCACCCTTTGATAACGAGTAATAATAGTTTGCTTACTCATTTTTCTTAGATTCTCTAAACTTATTTGAGGGGTATGCCTTTCAATATTCGATGTTTTCAGAAAAGGAAGTGATAAATATATCTGTTCTTTACTTATACCATCTATTAACTTTAATTCTAACAAAGTTGCAAAGCCATTATTTTTATCTCTATATTCGATAATATTCATAATTTGAATGGCACTAAATAAACTTAGATTTGCTAAATCCTCATCCTTACAAGTATTTAAATTGATAGGATTATCATATAAAAAACTTAAATGAGAAGAAAATTCATCAAAATCGATAGATTGCTCATCATTTTCTGATAAATAAGCCAATAAATTTTCAATGGCTTCATCTTTTGATCTATAATTATTTTGCGAAAAACTTAAAACGGAAAGTAGCAAAAACAGAATCACAAAGTAATATTTCATCATTATCAAGATCTTATTTAAATTCATAGCCTAAAGAACTTGCTGGAGAAACCCCCAATACATTTTGATAAGAAAATGCAAAATCAAACTTAATATTCTTAAAATAGTAACCCAAACCTAAATAATAAGCGTTTGGATATAAATTTACACCTACTCTTAAAAAGAGAGCTTTACTAATATTGAGTTCTACTCCAGCCTTATAGGTTGTAGAATAGTCCAAATTTTTATCTACTTGTGCGGTTAAGCTAACCATAGGATCGGGTGTATAAGCCAATCCGAAACCAAAAACAGTTGGGGCAAACTTTTCTACAGCAGTGTTAAATTTAGACCTTGAAGGGTTATAAATATGAGCGCCAATATATATATTCTGATATGGATGCGACATAATACCTAATTCTGCCACAACAGCATGTGTATTTCCATACTCTTCGGGTTGTTGATATTGTAAGTAGTCGAATTTTAATCCTAATGATAAATATTTATTAAATTTCTTAGCATATGCCAAACCAAATTGCATTTCCGATTGTTGTGAATAACCAAAAAAATCAATAGACAATCCTAAATTTCCATATTTTGTAGGATAAGCATACGCTATAGACTGCGAACTTAACTCTTTAAGTAAGAAACGATTGGTATAGTACACTCCGATTTCTGGATTTTCTAAAAATCCTAATCCTCCTTGATTATTATTTATGGACCAAACTTGAGAAAGGGCTATGGTACTTTTTCCCATTCCCACAGATTTTGCACCTCCTTCGAAAGGAATATTTTGCGAAAATAATGTTAATGGTAAGAGAAACACTATTAATAATAATTTATTCATACTTGTGTTTTTTATTTTCTAATTTTCAAGAGAAATACTTTTGTTTTTTTTGAAGACCGAAGTTAGCTCTAAATCTTATAATATCAAAAGAAAGAACATAAAAAAACCTCAGCTCTTTGATAATAGAACTGAGGTTTAATCTTTTGTTAGAATATTTTAGAATTCGTATAAATATCCTGCGTTTATTGATAATGTTCTGTTAACAATAGCATAACCTTTGCTTCCTGTATCAACAATTGTTGTAGGTGTTAAGCCCCACTCGTAACGAGGATTAAACAACAACCATCCTGGACCAACTTTATATTTAAAACCAATACCAGCAACAAAACCTAATTCTACTCTGATATCATTTTCTCCATCTTCGTCAGCAGTAGCATTCTGCCACTCATCAGATTTGTCTTCAAATGTTCCATCTTCATCGTAAGATGCTTTAGACATCCAAATATTAACAGATGGTCCTACTTGAGCATAAGCTCTCCAATTATCGGCCCCACCACCAAAATTAAACAGAGGTTTAATATCAATATAATTCATTCTTGTATTTCCTACCGATTTTTTATCAGCATCTAAAATTTCAAATCCTCTTTGCGAAAAAGATAATTCTTGCTGGAAAGAAAAAACTTTGTCGGTTGTGCTTGTGTAAACTAAACCAATATTAAACCCAGTTGTACTACCGATAAAATCTTTATACACATCTTGAATCATGTCTTTATTATCATTATCGGTAATAAATGCAGTGGTTATTTTACTAGAGTTATAACCCAATTTAAGACCTAACTGTGTCTGAGCAAAAGAACCAAATGCAATACTTGCAATGGCTAATGTTAAAAATACTTTTTTCATTTCTTTGTTTTTTAATTTATGTTTCTTTTAAAAATCTAAAATAATAAATTTATAGTACACTAATCTCTTATTTAGAAGAATTCTTTTGTAAGGACATTTGTGTCTAACTGCCAAGTTTTTAATATTGACTCAAATTCATCTACTAAGTGAGGTTTATTTTGCAATTGTTGTTCTAAAATTTTAATATTAATCGATTTAATCGATTCTAATCCATTTATTTGTGCAGATTGAATAATTCCTTTTTTAACCCTTAGTTTTACTGAACAAGATAAATTTTGATATATAAATTTATTATTTAACTCGTATTTAGGCGTATACAAAAAAATCCACTCCAGGGTTGAATATTTATTATTTCTAAGATCCTGAATTTTAATATTTGGACTTATCGATATTCTTCTACATTCATGATTTAACGATAATATTTGTTCAAACAATAAATTCATAAACGATCTTGTGTCTTGATATAAATCAAAACTTGGTTTAATATTAACCACAGCACTACTAACAGACGACACCGTTTGGTCTTGATATTTTTTTGGTTTATTTTTCAATACTGTTCTTAAGATATCTAAATCCGTATCGAACAAGAGTGTCCCATGGTGTAGAACTCTATTTTTATAAACATGTTCTGCATTTCCTGATATTTTCTTCCCATTCAACAAAAAATCATTTCTGTCAGAATAATTAACATCTATACCCAAACAACTTAGAGCCTCGAACACCATCTTCGAATGCTTTTTTAAATTGATTTGTTTTCCTTCTTTGGTCTTTTTTATTATTGTAAAATTAATATTACCAAGATCTTGGTATATCGTTCCCCCTCCAGACAGACGTCTTGCAACGGTAATCTGTTTCTTTATTGCTTTAAAATAATCTATTTCTTTGTACGGATTCTGATGCTTTCCTACCACCACAACAGGTTTAGACCTCCATAAAAAAAAGAAATCCTCGCTTGTTTGTTTAAGCAAGAATTCCTCTAAAGCCAAATTATAAAAGATGTCTATATTTGTAGAAATAAAACAATTCAAATCTTAATCTTATTTTACGGCTATTGTTTCTATTTCTACCAACACTCCAAGCGGCAACTCTTTAACAGCGAAAGCCGCACGTGCTGGTGGGTTTTCAGAATAATAAGAACCATAAATTTCATTCATACTAGCAAAATTAGACATATCGCTCAATAAGCAGGTCGATTTTACAACTTCAGAAAATGTGTATCCAGCCTCTATCAAAATAGCTTCGATATTTTTCATTACTTGTTTAGTCTGTTCTACAATTCCTCCATCGACCACTTTGACTGTAGTTGGGTCTATTGGAACTTGCCCAGATATGTATAAGGTTCCGTTTACTTCTACTGCTTGACTATATGGTCCAATTGCAGCAGGTGCATTTTTTGTGTTAATAATCTTTTTCATAAACATGATAATTAAATTTATTATAGTTTGTAAAGTTAATTTCTTTAGTTCATTTTTTGTTATTTTTGAGCGTCTTTATCATTATGATAAGAAATATTATGAGAATATTATGAAGATATTAATTATTGACAATTACGATTCTTTCACCTACAATATTGCACATTATGTAGAGCAATTTGCAGAGGTCTGTAAAGTCATTAAAATTGATAAAATTAATATCGAACAAATTAAAGATTTCGATAAGATTATCTTATCCCCTGGTCCAGGCTTACCAAATGAAAGACCTATCCAAAATCAAATCATAGATTTCTTTCACCCATCCAAACCTATTTTAGGAATTTGCCTTGGACATCAAGCATTAGCCGAATATTTCGGAGCAAAATTGTATAATATGCCCCATGTTCATCATGGAATTGCAAGACAGACTTTAATTGACAAAGCAGACTATTTATGGACTGATATCCCTAATGAATTTAATAGTGGGAGATACCATTCTTGGGCTGTAAATTCAAAAAATATGCCTAAGAATATAGAAATTATTGCCAGCGATAAAGAAACGAACAGCATTATGGCTTTTCGTCATAATAAATTAGATATTAGAGCTTTACAATTCCATCCAGAATCTATCTTAACCGAGTATGGGTTAAAAATAATTGAAAACTGGGTCAAGCATTAATTTAACAATTCGTCTCTAGAAACATCTAATCGTAAAAGAATAAAAAGGAGTATGGTAAAGGTCCATAATGAGGAACCTCCATAACTAAAAAAAGGAAGCGGAATCCCTATTACGGGAGCTAAACCAATGGTCATACCAACATTAATAATGATATGAAAGAAGAAAATTGAAGCCACACCATACCCATAAATCCTAGTAAAACTTGACCTCTGCCGTTCAGAAATAATTATGATTCTAATTAAGAGAATCATAAATAAAACTAAAACAGTTGTTGTTCCAATAAATCCCCACTCTTCGCCAACTGTACAAAAAATAAAATCGGTACTTTGTTCGGGAACAAAATCGAACTTTGTTTGAGTACCTTCTAAAAAACCTTTTCCATAAAAATTCCCTGACCCAATAGCAATAAGTGACTGATTAACATTATAGCCAGCGCCTAAGGGATCAAATTCTATTCCTAATAAATTATTAATTCTGTCTCTTTGATGGTCTCGAAGCACGTTAGTGAATACATAATCAACAGAAAACATAAAAAGCAAACTTAAAATGGACAAGCCAACTACGGCGTATATTCTGGATATATTTTTACGAAATGCATAATAGATAAAAATCAAAGATGATATTAATAGAGGAATAAAAAGTTTAGAATATGAACTAAGTTCCAATTTCATATAATAATTGAGGATGTATATTAATGTATAAAACGCTAATAAGGTTCCTGAAGAAATTAATACTGATTTAAAATCTCTCGAAAACAAGAGGTAATATAAACTCGCCAATAATAACAAATAAACAGTAACATATTGAAACCCTATCAATAAAGTAGAAATAAATAATGTAATAATAAAAACAACTAAGCCCAAAATCCAACCTGGCAAACCTTCTCTATACAAAACCAATAGAAAAGTGGAATATACTAATGCAGAGCCTGTATCGTTCTGAAGAAGAATAAAAAAAGCTGGAACAAATAGAATTGTACCCACTACAATAAAATTTTTAATCTTCAATAAATTAAAATTAAAGGTTGATGTATACTTTGCAATTGCTAAAGCTGTTGCCAACTTAGCGAACTCAGCGGGTTGTAACCTAAATGCCCCTATTTCTATCCACGAACGTGCACCATTTACTTCTCTACCAAATAGCAATACAAAAAAGAGAAGAAACATAACTAGTAAATATATTGGATATGGGAAAGCTGAATATAACTTACTATCAATTAGGAATATAACGATAATAAGAACAATCCCTGCTGCAATCCACATCATTTGCTTACCATACTTTTGTGAAATATCAAAAATATTTTGATGGTCGGGATTATAAACAGCGGCATAAATATTCATCCAACCCAAAAATACGAGAAGAAAATACAGCCCGACCGTTAACCAATCTAGATTATTTAATATTTTATTTTTACTTCCCAAAGCCTATTCTTTTCTTAAAGGTTGATAATCCAAAATTCTTTTTTCTTTATACTTCTTATGCAGTGAAGAAATAGTTCTATTAATATATTTCTCAATCATTAACGAGGCTATTGGAGCTGCCCATGTACCTCCAAAACCAGATTTCTCTACGTATACAACAATAGCGATTTTAGGATTCTTTCTTGGTGCAAAAGCAATAAAAACAGAATGGTCTTTGCCATGAGGATTCTGCACTGTTCCTGTTTTACCACAAACAATAATACTATCCATTCTTGCACGTCGTGCTGTTCCATGTTCAGCGTTAACAACTTCGTACATCCCTTCTTGAATAATTGAATATAAAGAAGTATCAATTTGGGCATAATGCTTAGTCGTATATTCAGGATTGGTTATAGGTTTTTCAGAAATTTTTTTCACTATATGAGGCGTATAATAATATCCAGAATTGGCAATAATGGCTGCTAAATTAGCCATTTGTATAGGCACAACCATAACTTCGCCTTGACCAATTGCATTAGAAGATATGGTACTAAATTTCCAACGATTCTTACCATAAATCTTATCGTAATAATCTACTCCTGGGATACTTCCTTTACTTACATTTGGCAGGTCAATTTTTAAACGTTTTCCTAAACCAAAACTAAGTACTTTTTCTTTCCAGTATTTAAGCCCAATCCGACTATCAATAAATTTACTATCAGCTTTCCCCTGCTGTATAATTCGTTTATATACTTGATAAAAATAAGGATTACAAGAATGCTTAATAGCTGTTTTAAGATCAGTATTTAATGGATGATTATGACAACCAACCAAAGATTTATCACATATAAAATGACTTTTCGCACTTATAAATTTACCATCGATTCCTATTAATCCATTAACAAGTTTAAAAATTGAACCTGGAGGATATTGAGCTGTTAATGCTCTATTAAAGAGAGGCTTTAATTTATCTTTTATTAGCCGCGAATAATTGGCAGATCGTTGCCTTCCGACAAGTTGATTGGGATTGTAACTTGGTGCTGAAATCATGGCCAATATTTCACCACTTTTGGGTTCAATAGCCACAATACTTCCTATCTTATATTGCATTAATTCTTCGCCATAAGACTGTAATTCCGCATCTAAAGTCGTCATTATATTTTTACCAAGGACGGCTTTTTTATCCAATTCTCCATTTCTGAATTCGCCCTTGATCCTATTATGAACATCAACCAAAAATATTTTATTTCCTTTTACTCCACGCAACTCTTTTTCAAAAGTTTTTTCGATTCCACTTATTCCTATATAATCTCCCGATTTATAATAAGGATCGTTCTTTATATCTCCCCCATTTACCTCTCCTACATATCCTAAAACATGTGAAGCTATTGGCTTTGGATAATGTCTTAATGTTCTGGTTTGAATAAAAAAGCCTGGAAATTTAAACATATATTCTTGAAATTGAGCATAACGCTCGGCAGAAACTTGCTTAATAAATATCGAAGGTTTATAGGTTGAATATCTACTTGCTTTTTTAATTTTTTTGATGACTCTCTCTCTATCCACATCTAATAATTTAGCAAATAAGGTTGTATCAAAAGCTTCAAGTTGTCGAGGAATAATCATTAAATCGTAAGCTGCCTGATTGTAAACTAGGAGTTCTCCATTCCTATCATAAACCAAACCTCGAGCGGGATATTGAGTTACATGGCGCTGAGAGTTACTTTCTGCCGAAAGGCGATATTTATCGTCCCAAACTTGAACCATAAATAATCTAACGATAAAAATAATAATAATACCGATAAATAAGGCTCCTATTATCCATTTCCGTTCGCTATTATTATCAATTAACGACATTATTTTTTAATTGAGAACAATTGAAATAAATATATCACTAACAAAGTAAATAAGGAACTAATAATCGTTTTCCAAATAATAAACAGAAAATTTTCTTGAGAAATTCCTAGAATCATAAAATA
>JAMOQL010000234.1 GCA_027064025.1 Bacteroidales bacterium | reverse complement strand
CGTTAGGTGCTGTTTTAAGTTCCTTGCATAAATTTATTATCATCGAGTCGAGTTGCATAACTTCCGATAGGTACAAATTGCTATCAATTGGGAATTCTTTAATTTCCAATATTTTTTTAGCCTCTTGTGATGTGTAGTAATACTTAATATCTTGTAACTCTTGATTATAACAAATTTCTGAAGTAAGGGGGATTGGTTCTGTTATGTTTTGGGAATTAAAAACTAGAATAGCAATTATTGCAATACTTGCCACTAAGCCTGATGCTAAGAGTGGTTTTAGAATATTTAGTTTCTTTTTTTTAATACGATTCTCAAAGCGCTGTCTATGTCCTGCCGATGGTTCCTCAAAATCAAAGTCTATCTTATTTAGTTTGAAGTCGTTCATAATTTATTTTTTAAACCCCTTCGGGCTATTTAATATTTCTAAAAATTCTTGTAGGATATTTATTAGAGATTAATGTCGCTTTAAGTTTTTGTTTAGCTCTACTTAATTGCGATCTTGAAGTTGAGCTACTAATATTTAATATTTCTGAAATTTCTTTATGGTCGTAACCTTCTATTAGGTATAAATTTATTATTAACTGATATTGTTTAGGTAGTTTTTTGATATTATCGTAAATCAATTTGGGGTCAAAAGAAGAATAGTCTTCATTATCTGCAAAAAACCTCAATTCGTCATCAGCATTACCAATAAGTTCGATTTTCTTTTGACGTCTTAATAGGTCAATGCTTTTATTAATCCCCATTCTCCTGAGCCAAGCAGTTGAATTAATATTGTCAGGTAAAAAGAATTTATTATCAAATACCTGAATAAAAGTGTCATGACAAATATCTTCGGCATCTTCCTTATTCAAAAGAATTCTGTAACAAGAGTTATATACTGATTTATAATAGGTATCGTAAACTTTCATCTGAGCTTTTCGGTCTCCAGTTTGTGCTTTTTTAAGTATCTTGATATTTCTCGACATCTATTGTATTGACGAATTAAAAATATAAACGCTGCATGAAAATAGATAAAGTTTTAATATAAACCTAGAATTATAATATTCTCTAGTACTGAAATGTGATTACAAAAAATTGAAGGGGATTATTTCATATTAATAGATGTAGAGTAAAATGTTTCTTATTTTCGTACTTACAAATTAAAGGTATTTTCTATTTTTGTAAAAAACACGATATGTATAAATCGCTTATTAAGCCTTTCTTATTTAAGAAACAACCAGAAGATGCTCATCATTTTTTATTCGAAATTTTAAAATTATTGGATGTCTTACATCTTAGTTTTATTCTTAAATGGATGTATAACTATCAGAGTTCAAGATTAGAGAAAGAAGTTTTTGGAATAAGATTTCGTAACCCCGTTGGTCTTGCTGCAGGTCTCGATAAAGATGCTGAAGTTTCAGATGTTTTAGGCGATATTGGTTTTGGATTTGTTGAAATAGGAACTGTAACACCCAAAGCACAGCCGGGCAATCCTAAACCAAGAGCTTTTCGTTTACCCAACGACGAAGCATTAATAAACCGTATGGGCTTTAATAATCAAGGTGTTGAAGCTTGTGTAGAACGCTTAAAGAAGAGAAAGTCGAAAGTTATTATTGGTGGAAATATTGGTAAAAATAAGCTTACACCTAACGAAGATGCTATTTCTGATTATGAAAAAGGTTTTGAAGCTTTGTTCGATTATGTTGATTATTTTGTTGTTAATGTTAGCTCCCCTAATACTCCAAATCTACGAGAGCTTCAAGATAAAAAGCCATTAACAGAATTATTGAATCACTTAATGGTATTGAATAATAAAAAAGATAAACCTAAATCAATTTTATTAAAAATAGCTCCAGATCTTACCAATGAGCAGTTAGACGATATTGTAGAAATTGTTATTAATACAAAAATTGCAGGTTTAGTTGCAACCAATACAACTATTTCGCGTGAAGGCTTGTCTTATGATAAAACTTTTGTAGATAAACTCGGTGCAGGTGGTTTAAGTGGAAAGCCTGTTAGGGATAGATCAACAGAAATTATTCGATATATTAGCAAAAAATCGAAGGGTAAATTCCCAATTATTGGAGTGGGAGGTATTCATTCAGCAAAAGATGCTATAGAAAAACTGGACGCTGGAGCTAGTTTAGTACAAATTTATACGGGGTTTATATACGAGGGCCCTGCTTTGGTAAAACGAATTAATAAAGAAATAGCTAAAAATGGTAGAATATAATTTTGATGAAGTACAGAATATTCTTTTTGTAAATAATTCTGGTCGTCGTGAATTTGAGAGTATGAAAGATTATTTTTCAAAATTAAAAAAATATACAGATAAAACAGATCGCTTGTTTATTCTGGAAGATGCTAGAAAAATAAATGTGAAGTTTTCTTCAGAACATTTAAAACGTTTATCAAATGTATTAAATCAAGTTTCCAAATTGTATTCCGAGGTTCATCATGCAGTTATTTTAGAAGAACATAAAAATGTGGCTTATGCTATGATGATTAACGATGGAATTTCTAGATCAAATTATCATCTGAAAGCATTTATCGACGAGCAAATAGCATTGGAGTGGGTAAAAAATATGTAAGTTATGAAAAAAGGAATTATTTTTGATTTAGACGGAACGCTTTTAAATTCACTAGTAGATATTGCTGATGCTGTAAATTTTGTTTTAGAAAAATATCAATTTCCTATTTATGATTTTGAAACTTACAAACAATTTATTGGTAATGGGATAGAAGTTCTTGCTCGAAAAGCTTTAGAACCCAATATTTTAGAATCCGATTTTATCCCTTATTTTGAAGAAATAAAAGCCTCGTACAAACAAAGACAAAATACTAAAACAGCACCTTATTCTGGAATTACCGATTTACTAATAGAATTAAATAGTAGGAATGTTAAAATTGCTATTTTATCTAATAAACCTCACGAATTTGTAGAACCAACTGTAAAAAGATATTTTCCTAATATTAAATTTGATATTATGTTGGGGTCGAGGGAAAATGTAGAAAGAAAGCCGAATCCAATAGCGGTTTATGAAATCTTAGAATATTTACAATTAGAAAAAAAAGATTGCTTTTTTGTTGGAGATACAGCAACGGATATTATTACTGGAAAAAACTCAGGCATAGAGTCTATAGGGGTTTTATGGGGATTTAGAGGAAAAGAAGAATTGCTAAAAGCAGGAGCAAATTATATTGTAAAATATCCGTCTGAAATTATTGATCTATTATAGATTTAGTAAATAAATAGAATTTGTTTTAAATAAAAAAAGCTTAGAAATTTTCTAAGCTTTAATTTTTTCACTAAATTATTAATGGTATTATTTAGCTTCTTCTTCAGTAGTAGCTTCTTCAGTAGTAGCTTCAACAGCAGTAGTGTCTGTAGTCTCTTCAACCGCTTCTTCAGCAACAGGTTCCTCAACCGCTTCTTCAGCAACAGGTTCCTCAACCGCTTCTTCAATAGCTACTTCAGTAGTAGCTTCATCAACAGGAGCTTCTTCAGTAGTTGCATTTCCTCCGCAAGAGTAAAATACAGAAAAACTTAATACTGCAAACGCCATCAATACTAATTTGAAATTCTTCATTTTTTTAAATTTTTAGTAGGATTAATAATCAAATAACTTCAATAACAAAAATATAACATTTTTTAACATTTCAAAGCTTTTATATGAAATGCTTTGTATCTTATTTAATAATAGTTTGATTTCTATCTGGTCCAACAGAAATTATTGAAACAGGAACACCAACCTCATCTTCTATATATTTAATATATGTTTTTAGATTATTAGGTAAGTCTTTATAGTTATTAATATTAGTAATATCAGTATTCCAACCTTTAAATTCCTTGTAAATAGGCTCAATTTCAGCCTCGATTTCATAAGGGAAATTTATAGTTTCTTCACCGTTAACTTTATATGAGGTGGCTATTTTAATAGAATCAAATCCATCTAAGACATCAGATTTTGTCATAATTAGGCGGGTAACTCCATTAAGCATAACGACATATTTAAGAGCAACTAAATCCATCCAGCCACATCTTCTTGGTCGTCCTGTTGTAGCTCCAAACTCGTGTCCCACATTTCTTAATTTATCGCCATCAGCATCGAATAGTTCGGTAGGGAACGGGCCGCTACCAACTCTTGTACAATAAGCTTTGAAAATACCATGAACTTCTCCAATAGTCGAAGGTGCAATCCCTAATCCAATACATGCTCCTGCACATACAGTGTTAGAGGATGTTACAAATGGATAAGATCCGAAATCAATATCTAATAGTGTACCTTGAGCACCTTCTGCAAGTATTTTTTTATCTTGTTTTATTAAATCATTAATTTCAAATTCACTATCAATAATTTTAAATTTCTTGATGGATTCTATCCCCTCAAGAAAGCCTTTTTCATAATCTTCTAAAGAAAATTCTAAATCATACATTTTAAGCATTGCAAGATGCTTTTCTTTTAAAGCCTCATACTTTTCTATAAATTTACCAGAAATAATATCTCCTACCCGTAAACCATTTCGTCCTGTTTTATCCATGTACGTTGGTCCAATACCTTTTAGAGTAGAGCCAATTTTAGTTTTCCCTTTTGCTTTTTCCGATGCTGCATCGAGAATTCTATGGGTTGGAATTATTAAGTGAGCTTTTTTAGAAATATATAAATTATCAATAGAACCAGAAATTTCTACTAGTTTATCAATCTCATTTTTAAAGATGATAGGATCGATAACAACTCCATTTCCAATAATATTAAGACTTTCTTTATGGAAAATACCTGATGGTATGGTGTGTAAGACATGTTTGATATGGTTAAATTCTAAAGAATGTCCTGCATTTGGACCTCCCTGGAATCTTGCAATTACATCATAATCAGGGGTTAAAACATCAACAATCTTTCCTTTCCCTTCGTCTCCCCATTGTAATCCTAATAAGACATCAACTTTCATTATAAAATTTATTAGTTCGGTTAAATTTTTAATATTTTCAACCGACGAAAGTATAAAGGATTAAGGACAAAAAAGAAGCTTGTTAATAAGTAAGCCTAATTTGTTAAAAATAAAAAATAGTAAGGAATCCTAAAGCTATATCTTTTAATATTTATTCTTGACAGTTTTTACACAAGCCATAAATATATAATGAATGATGAGATAGTTTAAAGTTATTCATCTCTGCCGCAGTTTTGCGTATTTCATGAATCCTCTGATCAGAGAATTCAAGGACGGCACCGCATTTGGTGCAAATTAAATGATCGTGTTTTTTAGCTTTAAATGCTCTTTCGAATTGAGCAATATTTTTCCCAAATTGATGCTTAATCACTAAATTACAGTCTAAAAGTAATTCGATTGAATTGTATAAGGTTGCTCTACTTACTCTGTAATTTTTATTTTTCATTAAAATGTACAAAGATTCAATATCGAAATGTCCCTCGTGAGAGTATATTTCATCAAGAATGGCAAATCGTTCTGGCGTTTTTCTATGCCCATGATTTTCTAAATAGGATTTGAATCTATCTAAAACAGCTTCTCTGATATTATCTACGGGATTTTCTATTGAGCTCTCAATCATTGTTTAGACTAATTAAAAATAATGACCCAAAAATAATAATAATTATTGATATTCATTCTAAATAAAAACAATATTTTAAAATATATTTCTATAGGATACTTAAATAAGTACTTACTGATAAAACACTCTCGGTATATTATGATTAAGTTTGCTTAAATATTAGAAGTAATTCTCTATATTTGTTAAGTTAGAATTTATAAATAATGGAGCAAAACTCAATACGAATACGAAATAAAAAAGCGTTTTTCAATTACGAAATTATTGACACTTATACTGCTGGTATTCAGTTGTATGGAACAGAGGTGAAGTCGATACGGGCTAATAAGCTCAGTTTTACCGATGCTTATTGTTTATTTATTAATAATGAACTCTGGCTTAGAGGTATACATATTGCCGAATATGCGTTTGGTTCGTATAATAATCATGTCCCAAAAAGAGATAGAAAACTTCTTTTAAATAAGAAAGAGCTTGATAAAATAAAAAGAAAAACGCTTGAAAAGTCACTTACGATTGTTCCATTAAATATTTTCTTTAGCAAATCAGGTTTTGTTAAATTAGAAATAGGAGTGGCTCGAGGAAAAAAACAGTTCGATAAACGCGAAAGTCTTAAGCAAAAGGATTCTAAGAGAGACTTAGATAGAGCAATGAAATTTTAGGAATATTAATCTTGTGATATATTTAAAATTATTAAAAGAAAGTATAAATTTTGCTCTTATATCCATATGGGCTAATAAGTTACGTACATTTTTATCGCTATTAGGTATTACAATAGGAATCTTCGCAATTATTTCTGTTTTTTCTGTTATAGATTCTCTTAGGAGTAGTATTTCGGATAGTATTCAGTCTTTAGGAGACGATGTTGTTTATGTTCATAAATGGCCATGGAAGATGGGTAATAGAGATTTCCCTTGGTGGAAATATATTAACAGACCTTTACCTTCGGTTAAGGAGTTTAATTTATTAGAAAAAAGAATTACAAAGGCAAAAGCAATGGCTTTCTCTGCATCTTCCACTAAAAAAATTCAGTATCAGTCCAATAATATTGAAGGAACCTCAATAATAGGAGCTTCAAATGAGTATAATAAAGTTAGGCTATTTAATATTAATTCTGGACGGTATTTTTCTTATAGAGAGTCTAAGAATGGTAAAAGAGTCGCAATTATAGGGAGTACTGTAGCGGAGACCTTATTTAATAATATTTCGCCAATTCACAAGACTATAAAAGTTGATAATCAGAAATTAACAGTGATTGGAGTATTCGAAAAGGAAGGTACTGATATGTTTAATAAAAGTATGGATAATGCTGTTCTAGTGCCTATTAATTTTATGAAAACATGGCTAGATATTAAGCAACAAGTCCTTCAACCTCAGATTCTTGTAAAAGCTAAATCAAGTACAGAAATTGATGCACTTAAAGATGAAATACGACGTAACCTGCGTTCCATAAGAGGTATTAAACCTAAAGACGAAGATAATTTTGCGCTTAATCAGACCAGTATGATAACAAAGAATTTTGTTAAGATATTCGGGATAATAGATTGGGCAGGAATAATAATTGGTGGGTTCTCGATTTTGGTTGGAGGTTTTGGTATTGCAAATATTATGTTTGTTTCGGTAAAAGAACGAACCAAATTAATTGGCATTCAGAAATCCTTGGGAGCAAAAAACTTTTTCATCTTATTTCAATTTATTTTCGAATCAATATTTTTATCAATTTTGGGCGGTATATTAGGTCTGATTTTGGTTTATATACTTATCTATTTTGCAAATAAAATGGTTGATATGGAGTTTGTTCTCGATATTACAAATATTATTAGGGGCGTTATGATTTCGTTTGTTGTGGGTTTATTAGCTGGCTTTATTCCTGCAAGGAGTGCATCTAGATTAAATCCCGTTAAAGCCATGAACTCAAATTTTTAATGATGATAAGTTTATCCGGAAAAAAAATTAGGCTTAGAGCTGTAGAACCAAGCGATTCTGATTTGATATTGGAGTGGGAAAACAATGAAACTAATTGGCAGTTAAGCAATACTCTAACTCCTTTTTCTAAACATACTATAGATAGATATGTTGAAACGGCTCACCATGATATTTTTGAGAATAAACAACTGCGTTTAATGATTGAAGAACTCGAAAATAAAAAAACAATTGGGAGTATCGATTTATTTGATTTTGATCCTTATCATCTTAGAGCAGGAGTCG
>JAMOQL010000233.1 GCA_027064025.1 Bacteroidales bacterium | reverse complement strand
AGATACCAAATTACTTCCTGTCTATTTAGAAAACTCTAAGAATGCGATATTAGGAAGAAACATAAACTTGAGGCACCATTACACTTTTTATAAAACTGTAGAAATCCCTTTAACAGATAGTTTATCCCCAAAGCTTACCACAGACTCATCAATTGTTCGGGAAAACATCTCCCACCAACCACTTTTCCGAATTGGTCACGAGTTAGACTGGAATTACAACAAAAGAATATATAGCAACCAAGGGAGTCCAGGGTTTTATCAAGAAACTTTTATAGACACATCGGCTCTAACGGGTGGTTTTGTTAGCGATTCTACGGGGTACAGTAACTTCAATAATACATTTTTCATTAATTTAATAGACGATTCTACCAATCAAAGTTTACCATCCATATATCTTTCATACGAAAATAGTCAAGAGTTTTTCCACTCGTACAACGATAGCCGAAGTCATATGAACCACATCATCAGTCTAATGATAAGCAATCCTGTTTATTACAAATGGTTCTGGAATTTTAATGCTAAATATACACTACTTGGTGCTTATCAAGGCGACTTCAATATTAACGGAACTGTTCAGAAATTTTTCGGATTACAGAATCAACATTCTATTCGTTTCCATGCTTTATTTTCGCAGACTAGTCCCAATATTTTCACACAATTTTACAATTCCAATTTCTATAAATGGAATCATGCTTTTGATGAAAAATTTGCACTTTCAACTTTCGACTTTTCTTATCGTAATAAACCTCTAAAACTAGAAGTTGGTATTAGGCAAGCTTACCTAGATAATTATGTCTATTTTGCATCAAAAATGGATTCTATCGAAAATACCGAAGGCTCAAAATCTTGGTCAAAAATAGATGGCTATCCTTTTCAAGAAACTAGCACCTTTGGTATACTAACTTTTTATTTGAACCATAGGCTCGATATTGGACCATTCCACATGCTCAATTCGGTTACTTATCAAAAAATATCAAACGATTCTGTTTTACATATTCCTGATCTAACATTCTACAACTCAAGCTATTTTCAGATGCATTTCTTCAAGCAGGTATTAATGGTACAAATTGGTGCCGATACTAGATACAACTCAGCTTACCTTGCAGATGGATTTATGCCCGCAACAGGGCTTTTTTACAACCAGTACGAAAAAAAATTAGGAGCATACCCTTACATCGACTTTTTTATCAATCTAAAGCTCAAGCGAGCCAGAATATTCTTTAAAATGGAACATATTAATAAAGGCTTAAACGGAAATCAATATTACACAACGTATGCTCATCCTATGAATCCGCGAGTTTTCCGTTTTGGATTAAGTTGGCGTTTTTGGAACTAATTCAACGTTTATTTTTATGTTGAATTTAAGATTTATAAAATTACTTTTACAAAAAACTAATTTCTCACCATAAAAGAGCCATTATATTAGAAATATAATGGCTCTTTTTAATCTCAACAAAATATCTCCTTATAAAGGAATATTACCATGCTTCTTTTTAGGTAACGAATCTGCTTTATTTTCTAACATTTTAAATCCTCTAATTAAACGCTCCCGAGTTTGATCTGGACGAATAACTTCGTCAATATAACCTCTACTAGCTGCATTATATGGATTTGCAAACAAATCGTTATATTCATCTTCTTTTTCTTTAATTTTAGCTTCGATATTATCAGCTTCCGAAATTTCTTTTCTAAAGATAATCTCTGTTGCTCCTTTCGCCCCCATCACAGCAATCTCAGAAGAAGGCCAAGCAAAATTTAAATCTGCACCAATATGTTTAGAGTTCATCACATCGTAGGCACCACCATAAGCTTTTCTAGTAATTACAGTAATTCGTGGTACTGTAGCCTCGGAAAATGCATATAATAATTTAGCTCCATTTGTAATAATAGCATTCCACTCTTGGTCAGTCCCTGGCAAGAATCCTGGCACATCTTCGAACACCAATAAAGGAATATTAAACGCATCGCAAAAGCGCACAAAACGAGCAGCTTTAATCGAACTATTAATATCCAAAACACCTGCATAAAACGCTGGTTGATTAGCAACAATTCCAATACTTTTTCCTCCTAAACGAGCAAAACCAACCACAATATTTTCAGCATAATTTTTATGCACTTCGAAGAAAGTATCATCATCTATCACTTTAAAGATAACATCTTTAATATCATATGGTTGCGAAGCATTCTCCGGAATAATATTATTTAACTCCGGAACTATTTCGTCTTTAGGTTCATAAGGCAAATCCTCTGGCCATTCCTCACAATTCTGAGGGACATAACTTAGTAATTTTTTAATATAATCAATAGCCTCAACCTCGTTAGCAGTAGAAAAATGTGCAACACCTGATTTGGTGGAGTGAGCCGAAGCGCCACCCAAATCTTCAGAGCTAACCTCTTCATGCGTAACAGTTTTAACCACATTCGGCCCTGTAACAAACATATAAGAAGTGTTTTCCACCATAATATTAAAATCGGTAATTGCAGGCGAATAAACCGCTCCGCCAGCACAAGGTCCCATTATTCCTGATATTTGAGGGATAACACCAGAAGCAAGTGTATTTTTATAAAAAATATCGGCATAACCTCCCAGCGAAACTACACCTTCTTGAATCCTTGCTCCTCCACTATCATTTAATCCAATTAATGGAGCACCATTTTTCATGGCTAAATCCATGACTTTAACAATCTTTTGAGCATGAGCCTCTGCTAATGAACCACCAAACACTGTAAAATCTTGAGAAAAAACATAAGTTAAACGACCATTAACGGTTCCGTATCCTGTAACAACTCCATCGCCCAAAAACTTTTGTTTATCTAGCCCAAATTGTGTAGACCGATGTGTTACAAACATTCCTAACTCTTGAAAAGAACCTTCGTCTAATAATAGCTGGATTCTCTCTCTAGCTGTTAATTTACCCTTAGCATGCTGTGATTCAATACGCTTTTCTCCTCCTCCAAGGAGAGCTTCATCAATTTTATTTTGAAGAATATCGTACTTTTCCTCTTTTGTTTTACTCATATTTACTGATTCATATATTTAACTATTCTCAAAAATAGTCATTCCTTACGAAATGATTCTTTTTTTTATCTATTTTTTTGCGGCTCTTTAAGTTTGAATTCTGTAATTTCGTACTTTGAAACTGGTTGTTGCTAAATCTAATATTAATAACAGCCTTAATCTTATAAGAAATGATTAAAATTAAACCATTTGTATTTAACGATTTTTCGGTTAATTCGTTTGTTATTTACGATGAAGATACAAAAGATTGCATCATCGTTGACCCAGGCTGTGTAAAAGAAGCTGAAGAAATAAAATTAAGTCAGTTTATTAATGACAATCAACTAATACCAAGCAAATTAATAAATACACATTGCCATGTTGATCATGTTGCAGGAAATAAATTTGTAGTTGATACATACAAAATCCCTGTCTTTGCCAACGAGGATGATAATGAAAATTTATCAAACACGACTAGAGCTGGTGAACTTTACGGAATGAAAATAAACACTCCTCCTCCTGTAGATGAATATTTAAATTGCGGAGATAAAGTAAAAATTGGTAACTCGAACCTTAAAATAATGCACTTGCCAGGGCATTCTAAAGGGAGTATCGCATTGTATGCCGAAGCTGAAAAATTTATTGTGGTTGGTGATGTATTATTTAATGGGTCGGTTGGAAGAACAGACCTTAACGGAGGCTCACTAGACGAATTGATGCATAGTATTAAAAATGTATTATTCAAATTGGAAGACGATGTAATGGTATACACAGGACATGGCCCAGAAACTACAATTGGAAACGAAGTTCGTTCTAATCCATTTTTATTGGATAATGTAATGTAAGAAACTAATAAACATTAAAAAAGCCTCTTGAAATATTATTTCAAGAGGCTTTTTTAATGTTATATCCAACAACTATTTCAAACCTCTTTTTTCTAGCAAAGGATCGATATTAGGTTCTGCACCCTTAAAGTCTACAAACATATCCATAGCCTCACGGGTTCCACCTCTAGAGAGTATTTTATCTTTAAAAGCATCTGCAGTAGCTTTATCGAACAAACCATGCTCTTTAAAAGATGCAAAGCAATCTGAATCTAAAATAGCCGCCCAAATATACCCATAATATCCTGTAGCATAGCCTCCACTCCAAATATGAGAGAAATAAGTACTTCTATAACGAACAATAATTTCTGGTATTAATCCCATTTTTTTAATTGCGGCATTTTCAAATTCAGTTGTTCCTATTTCGATTGGGCTAGTTATACTATGCCAGTCCATATCTAAAATAGCTGCTGCCATATATTCTGTAGTAACAAAACCTTGATTAAATTTGCCTGATTTGTCCATTTTTTCAACTAAATCGTCAGAAATAACTTTTCCTGTTTTATAGTGTTTAGCAAAAGATTTTAGTACTTCTGGCTGAGCCACAAAATTTTCCATAAACTGCGATGGCATTTCCACAAAATCTCTTGGCGTAGATGTTCCAGAAAGCGAGTAATAAGTAGTATTAGCCAACATTCCGTGAATAGAATGTCCAAATTCGTGGAATAAAGTTTCTACCTCTTCTAATGTCAACAGTGATGGCTTATCTTGAGTTGGTTTCGAGAAATTGCAAACCATCGAGATTAATGGAATTTGTCTTTTACCATCTAATTTATATTCTTTTCGGAAAGTAGTCATCCATGCTCCAGCTCGCTTCGATGCTCTTGGAAAAAAGTCTTGATACAAAATTGCTTGTGTTTCTCCTTCTGCATTCTTAACCTCGAATACTATATTCTCAGGATTATACTTATCTACATTAGTAATTTCTGTAAATGTCAATCCGTATAATTTATGTGCGACTTCGAACGCTCCGTTTCGGACATTTTCTAATCGGAAATATGGACGTAATATTTCGTCGTCTAAAGCATACTTTTCTTGTTTTAATTTATTGGTATAATACCACCAATCCCAATGCTCTAATTTAAAATCTTCACCCGATTTATCAATCATTTTTTGTAAGTCTGCAGCTTCCTCTTTTGCTTTAGCTAAAGCTGGAGGCATAATTTTATCTAACAAATCATTCACTCGCTTAGCCGTTTTAGCCATATTAGCATCTAAAACATAATCGGCATACGATTTAAAGCCTAATAAATTGGCTTTCTCCAAACGAAGATTAGCAATTTCAACGACTATCTTTTTATTGTCATTTGCATTGTTATTATTTCCTCTATTAATATATGCATTATGCATTTTCTTTCTCAATTCTCTTTTATTAGAATTTTGCATAAAAGGCCAAATAGAAGGATAATCTAAGGTAAATATCCACTTCCCTTCTTGTCCATTTTCTTTAGCAGTAATAGCTGCAGCATCAATAGCAGACTGTGGCAATCCTGATAAATCTTCTTTGTTATCAATAATCAAATTAAAAGCATTAGTTTCTGCCAATACATTCTTTTTAAACTTAATTGCTAAATCGGCTAATTGACCATTCACATCTTTCAAACGCTCTTGAGCTTCGCCCTGCAATAAAGCTCCATTTCGAACAAAACTTTCATAATGTCTTTTAAGCACCATTTTTTGCTCTTCGTTCAAGTTCATATTATCTTGATTATCGTAAACCAATTTAATACGAGCAAATAATTCAGCATTCATACTAATTTCGTCAGAAGCTTTAGTAACTAAAGGAGTTACAATTTCTTCTATAGAATCGGTTTCTGCATTGCCATCTGTTCCTGTTATATTAAAGAAAATAGATGATACTCGATCCAAAAGCATTCCTGCATCTTCTAATGCATAAATTGTATTATCGAAATTAGCTTCTTCTTTGTTATTAATAATTGATTGAACGGCCTCTTCTTCGTGCTTAATCGCCTCTTTAAAAGCTGGGATATAATGCTCTGGCTTAATTTTGTTAAATGGTGGTGTGTTAAAAGGGGTGTTCCATTCTACTAAAAGTGGATTTTCCATATTGGCTTTGTTTTCTGTTTGCTGAGTGTCGATTGTTGAGTTCTGATTACAAGATACTAATGTAACCAAAGCAATCGTGCTTGCCCAAAGTAAATTTTTCATTTTGTATAGTTTATAAAGTTATTATTATTTCGTTACAAATTTTAAGTATTCATACTTTACTATCAAAAATAGATTACTAAAATTAAAAAAAGATTTATTATGAAAGGCTAGCTTTTGCCTCTATAATTGCTTTCTCAATACCGTCTGGATTTTTCCCTCCAGCCGATGCAAAGAAAGGTTGGCCTCCTCCTCCACCTTGAATATTCTTAGCAATTGTTCTAATTAAATTCCCTGCGTGTAAATCTTTTTCTTTAACTAGATTGTCAGAAATAAGAACCGTTAAATTGGCTTTCCCATCCAAATTGGCTCCCAATACTAGAAATAAATTATCGACTTCCCCTTTTAGTTGAAAAGCAATATCTTTAATAATTCCAGCGTTGTCGGCTGTTATCTTTTTACCAATAAAATTAACACCATTAATTTTTTCTATCGATTGCTTTAAATCATCTTTTACAGAACCCGCTGCTTGTTTTCGAAAAGCTTCAATCTGCTTTTTCTGTTTTTGATTATCATCCAACAAACTATCAATTTGTTTTAGAATATTGCCTGGAGATTTCATTTTAATTTCTATCTCCTTCAAAATTTCAATTTTCTTGTTTACAAAATTAAGAGCCTGTTCTCCTGCAACAGCCTCAATTCTTCTAATACCTGCAGCGACCGAAGTTTCAACAGTTATTTTAAACAAACCTAAATTACCCGTAGCAGAAGCGTGTGTTCCTCCGCAAAGCTCAACCGAATCTCCAAATTTAATAACACGGACTTTATCGCCATATTTTTCACCGAAAAGAGCCATCGCTCCCATTTCTTGAGCATCGACAATAGCCATATTTCTATTTTCGTCTAATGCAATATTTTGACGAATTAAGGCATTCACTTTTTGCTCTGTTTGTGCAACTTCATCAACTGTCAATTTCTGAAAATGAGAAAAATCGAATCGCAATCCTTTTTCACTTACCAAAGATCCTTTTTGCTCAACATGTTTACCTAAGACGGAACGCAATGCGTGATGCAATAGGTGTGTAGCTGTGTGATGATTTGCCGAAGATTCTCTCTTTGCTGAATTGACCACAACCTTGAATGTTTCTTCTATGTTTTTAGGTAAGATTTTAGTTTGATGAATAATCAATCCATGTTCTTTTTGAGTATCGACAATAGAAATTTTCTCACCATTACTCTCAAGATATCCTGCATCACCAACTTGACCTCCGCTCTCTCCATAAAAAGGAGTAGCATCAAAAACTAAATGATATATATCTTTACCCTTAACATTGATTTTTCGGTAACGAGTAATTTTAACTTCAGCGTCTAAATTATCGTAACCAATAAATGAATTCGACAATTCCTCGCCTAAAATAGTCCAATCCCCAGTAGCTACTTTCGCATCTTGGCGAGAACGGTTTTTCTGTGCAGACATCGATTCATCAAACTGATTTTGATTAACAGTTAATCCATTCTCTTTTAAGATTAACTCTGTCAAATCTAATGGGAAGCCATAAGTATCGTATAATTCAAAGGCAACAGCTCCACCAAGCTCTGTTTTTTTACTAGTTTTTACCTTCTCAATATCTTGCTCAAGAATTTTAATTCCTTTTTCTAGAGTTCTTAAAAAGGACTGCTCTTCCTCAAAAATAACTTTCTCAATAATCTCTTTCTGATTCTTTAATTCTGGATAAGCATCGCCCATCTCCTCTAAAAGCACGGCAAACATTTTGTATAAAACAGGTTCTTTATGTCCTAAGAAAGTATATGCGTAGCGCACAGCTCTTCGTAAAATCCTTCGTATTA
>JAMOQL010000232.1 GCA_027064025.1 Bacteroidales bacterium | reverse complement strand
CGACTAAAAGTGCAAAATTATATTTTTTATCATTTAGTTGTTTTGTAAGGAAATATGTCATTGATGTTGTGCCAATTCCTGTTATTAATAAATCAACATTTATAGCAAAACCGGGTACAGAATAAAGGTGCTCATTAGTTTTTTCGCTTTTTGAAAGTAAATGTTGGACTTCTATTGGACTGGCAGCTACTATTAATACCCTGTTATTAGTCATTGTTTAGAATATTTTAAGTGGTATTTTAGAGAAGATATATGCTATTGATAGTCCTGAAATCATATGCCAAATTCCCCACCATGCAGCTATAAACAACATTCCGCCAATTGGTAATGTGTCGGGAAAAATATTTGGATTGAAAAGTAGGACTAATGCTAAGCCGGAATTTTGTATTCCTGTTTCAATAGTTATACTACGTCTATCACGGCGTTTTATTTTGAATAGAGACGCAAAACTAAAGCCGCTAAGTAAAGCGATGGCATTATGAATTAATACTATTACCATTACCCATTTAATATATTCTATAAAATAATCAAAGTTTTTGATAAATGCAATTACAACGAATGACATAAAAATGATTATTGAAATGGTTTGTATCGGCTTCATGATTTTTTTTGTTATCCTAGGGAATTTCCATGCGAATAACATTCCTAGTATCAATGGAATGCCTAATAAAATAAATACAGATATAAACATTTGATATGTGTCTATTTCAAGGGGTTGAAGAAGTCCGCCACTTGTTCCTTTCTCTGTAAATTTTATATACAAACCTCCCCAAAAAGCGAAATTAAATGGTGTTAATATAACGGCGGAGATAGTTGCTAATGCTGTCATACTTACTGAAAGTTCCACATTTCCTTTTGCAAGTGATGAAATAAAGTTAGAAATATTACCACCGGGACATGCTGCAACTAATATCATTCCTAATGCAATACCGGGAGTGATAAAGTCTTTAAAAATAATGGTAAGTAAAAATGTTACCAAAGGGAGTATGAGAAATTGAGACAGATAGCCAATAATTATGTTTTTAGGCTTTAAAAAGATGGTTTTAAAACCTTTGAGTCTTATACCTAATGCAACACCAAACATAATTACCCCAAGGGTAATATTTAATAATAATAAGCCATCAGGATTAAAGTTTAACCGTAAATGATCTAAGGATTGTAATTGTTCGTACATATAACACATTTAGTAAATAATTAACAAATATAGTTTTTTTTGCTTGTTTAATAATAATGTGATTAAAGTTTTATTTGTCTGGGACAAAAGTTATTTCCAAAAATCGAAATAGTTAAACCATTGAAGAGGGTATTTTTTAATTAATTCTTCAAGATTGCGAATATAAAGTTGAAGTATCTTTTTTGTTTCTTCATCACGCATTTTTGGTTTGCCGAAATTTTTAAATATTCTGGGTTTAGTGGCAAAAAAATGGTAATGAGTATTTGTTTCTTTTACTGCCGAAACAAAGGTTATTGGTACACCATATTTCATTGACATATAAAATGGCCCACTGGGGAAATCAGCTTTTTCTCCCATAAAATTGCAAGTGATATTTTTTGTCCCTTCCAAAAATCTATCGCCATGCATAGCCACAAATTCGTTATTATCAAAAGCTTCTTTTATTAAAGTCAAATGTGACATATCATTCTTTATTGGAATTACATTAAAACTTCTTTTACCAGTGTTTTTATTTATTAGGTTTTTAATTTTTTCATTTTCAGCATCAAGCATAATAATATGCACCTTAGTGTTAATTCTATGCAATAATTGTCCTGCAATTTCCCAATTGCCAAAATGTGCGCCTACTAGTAAAGCGCCTTTTTTTTCTTTTGCAAGTTGATGTAGGTATTCTTCTCCATCAAAATTATAGGTAAAGTTTGTTTTTACATTTGCCAAAAGAGCAACTTTGTCGAGTATTACCTGTCCAAAAACATAATAATTTTTTATTATAGATATTAACGATTTTCCCAATGACCATTTATGAATTTGACGGAAGTATTTAAACTGAGCCTTACTAGCTTTATGAGCAAATAAGACAAAGTAAATAACAACAAACCTAAGGAAAAAATATGCGAACCTTAATCCTAACGACCGAAGTAATAAAATAAAAAACCAATGCCCAAAGTTACCTCCACGGCTTTGTCCTTTCCATTTTATTGATTTGTCTTTAGACATATTTATTTGTTCTAGGATTCAATACTTTGTTTACAAAAATACAAAAAGGCAATGTATCAACACTGCCTTTCTAATTAATATTTTGTATTTTGATTATTTAGCTTCAACTTTAGCTTGAACATAGGCATATAAATCCCCCAATGTTCTAATATTAATCATTTCTTCATTAGTTACTTTAAAACCAAATTCTTTTTCTACGATAACTGCTATATCTACAAAGTCCAGACTTTCAATATCCAGGTCATCTTTAAGTAGTGCTGTTTCAACAAGCAACTCTTCTTCTAATTCGAATTCATCAATAAGAAACTCATTGATTTTATTCTTTATTTCCGGTCTAATATTCATATCTATTTAAATATATTTGAGTTTGCAAAAATATGAAAATTTAGTTTTCATTATTAATCTTTTATTTTGTTTGGCAATACTAAAAATTTATACTTTTGTAACCTTATAATTTTTTGATATAACCGATAATATATAAATTAAAAGTTCTTTTTTATGTTAAACAGAAGACAGCTCAGAATCAAAGCCTTACAGACAATTTATGCTCACTTCCAATCTGGTAATGACGATTTGGGTAAAACGCAAAAGCATTTAGTTGCTAATTTAGATAGACTTTATGACTTATATATTTATCAACTTTCTCTACTAACAGCCATACAACGTTTTGCAGAAGAATCTCTTGAATCTTCCAGAAATAAATATATTCCAACTGCCGAAGATTTAAATCCAAATACTCGATTTGTTGATAATAGATTTATTAAACAACTGGAACAAAACAGGGATTTTAGAAGAAAAGAAGTTGCTTTGAAAATAAATTGGTCAGAGGCTAAAGAAATGATTCGCAGGATAGTGCATGATTTTCGCTCTAGCAAAGAATATGTTAAATACATGAACAAAAACAAAAGTTCTTATGATTTGGATAAGGAGATTATTCTATCTTTAGTTCAAAATCATCTTGTAAATAACGATGTGCTTAGGTCTTATTTTGAAGAGATAAATTCAATGTGGAGCGAAGATTATTATATGGGATTAGCAATGGTTAATATTACAATTCATAGTTTCAAAGCTAATAATAGCGAAGATATGAAATTACCAAGTCTATTTAAAGGTGAAGATGAAAATGGTAAATCTGAAGATAAGTCTTTTATTATAGATTTAGTGAGAACAACCATTCTGAACAAAGAAAAATATGATGAAATAATTGAACGGAAAGCCACCAATTGGGAATTTGACCGTATTGCAACTATGGATATTATTTTGATGAGAATGGGAATGGCCGAAATATTTGAATTTCCTACTATACCATTAAAAGTAACTCTTAATGAGATGATTGAGCTTGCTAAACATTTTAGTTCACCTCGAAGTAGTGTATTTGTAAACGGTTTACTGGATAGAACTATAGCTGAGGGACTTAAAAATGGAACTATTGTAAAAAAAGGAAGAGGTCTTATTGGTCAATAATGTCTAAGACTAGATTTTATAATATTCCCTTATTTATTCCGGAAAGGGCTTGTCCTTTTCAATGTATATTTTGTGATCAACGTAAAATAACCGGAGTTTTAGAAAGCCTTCATGTTGAGGAGTTTAAAGTCATTATAGAAGAACATTTAAGTACTATACCAAGTAATAATACTTTTGTATTAGTTGCTTTTTTTGGTGGTACTTTTACAGGAATACCTATTGCTGAACAGGAAGATTATTTAAAAATTGTTCAGCCATACATACAAAATGGTGCGGTAAAGGGGATCCGAATTTCAACACGCCCCGATTATATCAATAAAGAGAACCTTGAATTACTTAGGCGTTATAATGTAACACATATTGAATTAGGTGCTCAATCTTTAGATGATGAAGTATTGCTAAGAAGCCATAGGGGTCATAGTTATAAGGATGTTGTTTTAGCTTCAAAGATGATTTTGGATTATAATTTTACTCTTGGCTTACAAATGATGCTCGGTTTACCGGGCGACAATGAGGAAAAGGCAATATCTACTGCTAAAAAAATTATTAGCTTAGGTGCCAGCGAAACCAGAATATATCCTACTATGGTAATAAAGGGAACGTCGTTGGCAAGATTGTATGAAAAAGGTAAATATACTCCTTTAAGTACTGATAAAGCTGTGAGCATAAGTGCAAAACTATTGGAAATTTTTGAAGAGAATAATATTAAAGTACTTCGTGTTGGTTTATATGCTTCTGATGAATTGATAAATAATGATATTATAGCCGGCCCAAAGGTTGAACACTTTAAGGAAAGAGTTTTGTCATACATTTGGAGTAATAGATTCTCAGAATTAAGAAATAATACTAATATAAATAAGTCTATTACTGTTTTCGTTCCTAAGAAAGAGTTAAATTTTGCCATTGGATTTGAAGGAAAGAATAAAAAAATGCTACTGAAGTATTTCTCTTATGTTAAAATAATAGCAGATTCTAATTTATCAAATAGAAATTATTATGTTGATTATAATTGATAATAGAATTCCACAACAGGCTAAGATGGAACTTGTTAAATGGGGAGAACTAGTGCAATTGGAAAGCAAAGGTGTTGTTTATAAAGAGATTTCAGGGCATCCGGATATCTTTATGTTCCAGTATGAAAAAGAATTGATAATAAGCCCACAATTGCCACGAGAAGTTGTTGATAAACTGCAATTTAATGGTATAGACTATAACGTTGGAAGTTTAAGTTTGGGATTGAAATATCCTCAAACGGCTGCTTATAATGTTTCTGCATCCGATGGATTATTTATTGGAAATTCTAAAACAACCGATAAGAAGATTCTGGATTTAGCACAACATAATGAATGGATTGAAAGTCCTCAAGCTTATAGTCGCTGCAATAGCATTATCCTGGATAAGCATCATATAATTACTTCGGAGATTACAGTACATAATTTATTTGTTAAAAGCTTATTAGTTAATCCTAAAGAAATAGAATTAAAAGGTTTTTCACATGGATTCTTCGGGGGGTGTGTCGGTTATTTTGATAAAAAATTATTTTTGATAGGCTCACTACGATATCATTCTCAGGGAGAGGAAATAAAAAATTATTGCAATAAGCTATCAATAGAAATCATTGAGCTGTATGATGGCCCATTTTATGATGGTGGAGGAATTTTTTTCTTAGAAAGCAATACGACTTAATAGCGAGGCTTTACACTTGTTGTAGTGTTTTTTTAAACTCGCATTATTCATATAAAAGCAAAGCGAATTGTATGAATAATTCGGACTAATCTTCTTTTAATAGACGTTCAGTAATAATTAAATCAATAGGTCTTGTAATTTTAATATTTTTATTATTTCCTAACACCAAATTAATATTTACGCCTGTTGCTTCTAATACACTGGCATCGTCGGTAAACGAATCCTTATACTCTTGCTCGTAAGCTGTTTTTATTAAATTAGTTTTAAAAGCTTGTGGCGTTTGTATAATCTTATAGTCGCTTCTTTTTACTGATTGGCTTTTCCCTTTTATGACTTTCCTAATAGATTCATTTATATCAATATAAGGAATAGCATTACCCATTTCTGATGCTTTCTGTAAAACTCTATCAATACTTTTATGGCTTACCAGAGGACGAACTCCATCGTGTATCATCACTAAACTATCGTCAGGGAGAAGCGACAAGGCATTTTTAACAGAATGAAACCTCTCAGCACCACCTCTGGCAATACTGTGAACAATGTCAAATTTAAATTCGTTGCACATTTCTTTCCATAAGTCAATATGTACTTCAGGGAGAACTACTATTATTTCAATTTTAGGATCAAAAGATCTGAATTTTTCAATAGTGTGCATAATTACAGGTTTGCCTTGGATAGGAATAAATTGTTTAGGAATTTCACTTTCCATTCGGGCACCTTTTCCTCCTGCCAATATTATTACGAATGTTCGCATTCTTAATAAGTTTAAAAGTTCTAATATTAAATCATAGATTTAAAAAAGAAAGACATTGTCTTACCTAATTTCTTTGCAATAGCAAGAATATTAACAAAACAATGTCTTTTTAATATTTTTAATAGTTAACCTACAAAATAAGCATAGCGTCACCATAGGTAAAGAAATTATATTTTTCTTTAATAGCAACTTTATAAGCTTTCTTAAGTAAATCGTGTCCACAATATGCTGAAGCAACCATCATCATTGGGGATTTTGGCAAATGAAAATTAGTAACCATTGCTGTTGCAATATTAAAATCATAAGGAGGAAAAATAAATTTATTTGTCCAACCTTCGTAAGGTTTTAAGTGCTGAGAAATAGTAACAGATGATTCCAAAGCTTTCATTACTGTAGTACCGATAGCAACAACATTCTTTTTGTTGTTTATGGCATTATTAACAGCATCCACGGTAGATTGAGGAATGGTAACTTGTTCGGAATCCATTTTGTGTTTTGATAAATCTTCAACTTCAATATGTCTAAAGTTACCTAAACCTGTATGCAGAGTCAGATGTTCAAAATTTATTCCTTTAAGCTCAAGACGCTTAATAATTTCTCTGCTAAAATGCATGCCGGCAGTAGGAGCAGCTACACCTCCTTCTTTTTTGGCGTAGATAGTTTGGTATCTCTCTTTATCAACAGGTTCAACTTTTCTTTTTAAGGGGAGAGGAGTCTCTCCAAGCATTTCTATTGTTGCTTTAAAATCCTCATATGGTCCTTCAAACAAAAATCGTAATGTTCTGCCTCTTGAAGTTGTATTGTCTATTACTTCAGCTACAAGCTCATCATTCTCACCAAAATATAACTTATTGCCAATTCTGATTTTACGAGCAGGGTTAACAAGTACATCCCATAGTCGAGTTTCTTTATTTAACTCGCGAAGAAGAAAAACTTCAATCTGTGCACCTGTTTTCTCTTTAAAACCATAAAGACGAGCAGGAAAAACTTTAGTGTCGTTTGTTACAAACACATCTCCATCATCAAAAAAGTTTAAGATATCTTTAAATTGATGGTGTGAAATTTCTCCGGTTTTACGATCTACAACCATTAGTCGGCTATCGTCGCGGTTTTCTTTTGGATGGCTTGCAATTAATTCTGAAGGTAAATCAAATTTAAACTGTGATAGTTTCATTGATATTTATTATTAGTTATACAAACATTATTTTACCAATAATCTCGGTAAAAAAAGGTTTGCAAAGGTAATACAATTACATGTCGGTTGTCAAGCTAAATTGTTGAAATTTAAATAGTTTTTTTTATTTCTTGTTTTTGAGAGTGAATAAGCTCTTTTATTGCATCAATTTTTAGTGCATCATCTACGCAAAAATCACCAATATGAGTTCTTCTTAGGCTGCTCAAATATCCGCCACTATTAAGTTTGGCGCCAAAGTCTCGTGCTAGTGAACGTATGTAAGTCCCTTTTGAACATTTTACTTCAAAAAATACTTCCGGCATTTCTATTTTAGTGATTTTAAAATATATAATTTCTATTTTCCGTGATTTTATTTTTACATCTTCGTTTTTTCTGGCATATTCATAAGCTCTTTTTCCATCAATTTTAATTGCCGAAAATACCGGAGGAGTTTGCTCTATTATTCCTTCAAAACTGCTAGCTGTTTCCTTGAGAAGTTTTTCATCTATATGGTCGATACTAAAAGTTTTATCAACTTCTGTTTCCTTGTCGGCACTGGGTGTTGTTGCACCTAAAAAGATACTTCCGGTATATATTTTATCTT
>JAMOQL010000231.1 GCA_027064025.1 Bacteroidales bacterium | reverse complement strand
ATGTGCTGTGTTTATTCGGACAACATTCATCCCATTATTGAATAACTTTTGTAAAAAATCGATATCACATCTTAAATCAGATATAGTAGCTACTATTTTTGTTTTCTTTCTCATATTATTTGTTTTATTTTGTAATAAAATAATTTAATGTTATGACTAATCCTTATTGCTTATTAATGACTGCTAAGAAATTAGAAGAGATTAAAGATAGTCCTCGTTCCAAAACATTAAGTCACAACAAAGATAATCTAAAAACGACAAGAAGAACTACTTGTCAACCTAACAAAACCACTACAAAAGTAAAAAAGTTATTTTAATTTTGTATCCTTAATTATGTATCGAATAATAATTTACAAAGAATTACGTTATTATTAAAACAACACTAAATTAATCGTAATTATTTAATTAACACGCTTCAATACAGGTAGATATAAATTATCTTTATATCGCTTTAATTCCGTAGAGCTAATAATATGTGTTAATGTACTATAAACATCTGCTTGTTAATAACTTTAGAGAGTGTCTATCTCTTATGCAAGTAAGACTGTATAATTTAGCAAAAAAACTGTTGGTTATGACTTTATTATTTCAATTATTACAAATATCAGTTAATGATTCTACGGCCGTTAATGGTGTGGCTGAAGGAGCATCAGAAATGAGTTTGTCTTTTTTAGATATGGCTGTTAAGGGAGGTTGGATTATGATTCCTATTGTTCTATTAATGGGAATTGCGGTTTATATCTTTATAGAAAGATTTTTAACTATTAGAGATGCCGCAAAAGAAGATGATGCTTTTATGAACAATATTAAGAATTTTATTCTTGAAGGGAAATTGGATGAGGCTAAATCTTTGTGTAACAATACTAATGGACCGTTGGCTCGAATGATTGAAAAAGGATTGTCAAGAATCGGGAAGCCATTAAATGATATAAGTGTAGCTATAGAAAATGTAGGTAAACAGGAAGTGTCTAAATTAGAGAGCGGCTTAGCAACCTTGGCAACCGTTTCTGGAGGTGCTCCAATGATTGGTTTTCTAGGAACTGTGATGGGAATGATTAGAGCCTTTTACGATATGGCAAGTGCTGGTAACAATATTGACGTCTCATTACTATCGAGTGGAATATATACGGCAATGGTAACAACAGTCGCTGGACTTATTGTTGGGATTATTGCTTATTTTGCTTATAATTATTTAGTGGCAAGAGTAGAGAAAGTCGTTAATTTATTAGAAACTCGTTCAACCGAATTCATGGATATTTTAAACGAGCCTGTTGCTTAAAAACAATTATTATGGCTTTAAAATCAAGAAATAAAGTAAGTGCAAGTTTTAGTATGTCGTCCATGACTGATATTGTATTTTTATTACTCATATTTTTTATGGTAACATCAACGCTTATTGCTCCTAATGCATTAAAATTATTATTGCCTCAGAGTAATAGTCAGGCACCTGCGAAACCACAAGTAACGGTATCGATTACAAAAGATTTTCAGTATTATATTGGAGAGACTAAAGTGAACTCTTTAGGAGATTTAGAACATCGTTTAAGAGTGGCATTAGCAAAGGAGGAAGAGCCAACATTATCTTTACATGTGGATAAATCAGTACCCATGGGAGAAGTGGTCAAAGTGATGAATATTGCTAAAGACAATAAATTTAGAGTGATTCTGGCAACCAGCCCTATAAAATAGTATAGATACATCAAATTAATGAACAAAAAGGAAAAAAGAAATAGAGGCATTCTGTTTACAGTAGTATTTCACGCTATTGCCTTATTGATATTAATTTTTTCTGGATTTACGACTCCTTTACCCTTGCCAGAGGAAGAAGGAATAATGATTGATTTTGGTGACTCAGAAACAGGCTTAAGTCAAGTTGAACCAGAACAAACAACTCAGCTTGTGAAACCTATAGAGGCTCCTGTTCAGGAAAAGTCGAATATGACTCAAGATTATGAAGAGTCTGTGGCCACAGAACCAGAACATGAAATTGTTAAAGAAACTCCAAAAGAAACAAAGGAAGTTGTTGAAAAAGAGGAGAAGGTTAGGGAGGTAGACCCTTTAGCTCTTTATCAAAATAATTCGGATAATAATAGTAATAATTCTAACTCCGAAGGAATTGCTGGTGGTGATGGAAATCAGGGGAGACCCGATGGTGATCCTAATTCAAATCAATATACTGGTAATGGTGCTGGGCAGGGAGGTGTTGGTTACAGTTTAAGTGGTAGGAATCCTAAAGGACTTCCAAAACCGGCTTACACAAGTAACGAACAAGGTATTGTTGTTGTTAAAATTACAGTTGATCGCGAAGGAAAAGTAATTGCAGCAATTTCAGGAGCGAAAGGATCAACGACAATGGATTCGGCTCTACTTAATGCTGCAAAGCAAGCTGCTTTAAATACAAAGTTTGATAAAAATTCATCTGCTCCATCTCGTCAAACAGGAACAATTACCTATCATTTCGTTTTGAAATAGATTCTTAGGTTCAAATATATTTTCTTTTTATATTGAAATATTTTACCTTTATCTGATATACACAGATGAAGTAACGTTATGTCTAAAATTCAATATTTAATTCTAATAATAATACTTATTATTCTTGCTACTCAACCGCTAATAACAAGTGTTTTTATTGCAGATTCTGCTATTACAAATTTGATACTTGTAATAGGATATCTAGCAATCGTTTATCCATCGTATCTAATTTATCAGTTATTGGCTGAGAGGTTAAGAACAGACGTTAATCAAGCTTCGAAATGGAATTTAGAATTAGAAAACGAATTATTAAGATTACATAATGCAACAAAAAACGATTTTATTTATTATAAACAATATAAAAATGAAGCGTTTTCTTCGATAAGTAAATCTGTAAAAGAAATTCTAGGTGTTTCTCCAAATGAATTTAAAAGAATATACAAAAGTTTAAAAGCCGATAAGCTTTATAATGGTGTTTTTGAAAGAAATCAAAAAGCTAAAGAGCTAGGCATTAGAGTGCCAGTGTATGAAATTAAAATTAAAACAAAACAAGGAATTCCCTTAGTATTTGAAGTGACAGAAACCCCAGTATATGATAATAATGATAATTTATTATTTATATCAGGGAGTTTAAAGAAAATTGAATTTGAATTATCTGACAAGAAGAGTGAATCGTGCGTCGATTTAAAAAAGTTTAATTTATTATATGATAATCTCAATGATGGGGTTCTGCTAATTCAAGGCGATAGATTTGTTGAGTGTAATACAAAAGCACTTGATATATTTCAATCTTCTTTAGATCAGTTATTAATGTATTCTCCTTTTTCAAATAAATATTCTCCTTTAGTTCAACCCAATGGAAAAAACTCAAAGGAAGAAGCTCAAAGGCGTATAAAATTAGCTTATGAAGGTCTCTATCAGGAATTTGAATGGACTCATATTCGCCATAGTGGAGAACTTTTTAGGGCTAGAGTTCAGTTAATAAAGTACGAAAATTCGGGGCATATATATTTAATTGTAATTTTAAGAGATATATCTTCTAGTATTAAATTACTGGATTTAGTAGATGAAAAAGATAAAATTATTAATTTATTATTTATTCATAACTCTAATTCAATATTAAAAATTGATACTAATTACAGAATTGTTCAGTATAATAAAAAATTTGAACAGGTCTTTAAACAGACCGGTGAGATAATAAATCAAGATTTATCTCAAATATTACAAACACCCCAAATTAATGATTGGTTAGAGCTGTTAGAAAAAGAAAATTTGATAGAGAGGGAAATTGAATTATTTAACCCGATAGTTGAAAAGAATGTTTATGTAAAGTTGAAAATTATTGCAATAATAGAAAGACAACAGTTTGTAGGAGCTCTTATTATTATCGAAGAAATTAGTAATATATCTGAGTTGAAGGGTAATTTAGAAATTCAAATTCATAATTTTAATGAGGTAATATCAAAATCAAAAGATGTTCTATATAAATACGATTTAATTCAAAAAAAATATATTTATATGAGTAGTTCCATAGAGAAACTTATGGGGTATTCGTCGTTAGAGCTTGGTGCGATGACTGAGCAAGAAATAAAGTCATTATTACACCCTAGTGAATTAGAAAGAGCTCATTTAATTTTAGCAAAACTCTTTGATTATAATAAAAAAATAGAAGATCAGGAGCAGGAGTTTAAAATTATTGATAAATCGGGTGTGGTAAAATGGGTTAGAGATAGTTATTCAGTTATTTACAATAATAAAAAGCCTGTTGCAATAATAGGAATTATGAGTGACCTTACTAAACAAAAAGAAAAAGACGATTATATTCTCCAAAAAGATAATTTACTTAATATAATGACCGAAAATATAGGTCAAGGAATAACAGTTATCGTAAATAATAAAATAGAATTAGTTAACTCTATTTTGTTAGAAATTACAGGATATTCTAAACAGGAATTAAATCAAATAGAATCTTTATTTATTTTTGCGGCAGAAGAAGAAAAAGTTAGGCTTAAAGAAGATTATATTAAGATAATATCGGGGAGTCATGATGTCAATGAATTATCTTATTGGTTAAAAAAGAAAACAGGAAAAAATATTTTCATAAAGAATCATTATTATTTAGATCCTGAAAATCCTCAAAATAGATATATTCTAACTAAGGATTTTACTCAAAGTAAAATTCAAGAGTATAAGAAAAATCCTACTGAAAAACTGAAAAAAGAATTAGAATATTTTCTACAAGATTTTAATGCTTAAAACTGATAATTATTAGTGATAATGAATTTATTTTCATCTAATTTATAATTAGTTTTGTGATGCGATTAAAAATTAATCTTAGAGAATAAATTTATTATATAATAAAAAAACTATTTTAAATGAAACAACTGATTGAATGCGTTCCTAATTTTAGCGAAGGCAATGATATGGCCATTATCAAACAAATTACCGATGAAATGGAATCTGTTGATGGTGTAAAGTTATTAGACGTAGATCCAGGTAAAGCAACTAATAGAACAGTTGTAACTATTGTTGGAGAGCCTGAACCCGTAATAAATGCAGCCTTTTTAGCAATTAAAAAAGCAAAGGAACTAATAGATATGTCTAAGCATAAAGGAGAGCACCCAAGAATGGGAGCCACAGATGTATGCCCATTGGTTCCTGTTGCCAATATATCGATGGAAGAAACGGTGAAATATGCACATAAGCTCTCTAAGCGTATAGGAGAGGAACTCAATTTTCCAGTATACAATTACGAATTTGCAGCATCTACACCAGAGCGAAGAAATTTGGCGTATGTTAGAAGTGGTGAGTACGAAGCTTTATCAGAAAAATTACAAAAAGACGAATGGAAACCCGATTTTGGTCCAGCTATTTTTGATGCACAGGCTGGGGCGACATGTATTAGTGCTAGAAATTTTCTAGTAGCTTATAACTTTAATTTGAATACAACTTCAACGCGAAGAGCAAATGCTATTGCATTTGATGTTAGAGAAGCAGGTAGAATTAAGCAAGAAAATGGAAAAGCTGTTTTAGATAAAGATGGAAAAAAAGTAAGAGTCCCAGGAACTCTTAAAAGCACCAAAGCTATTGGTTGGTTTATAGAGGAATACGGTGTGGCTCAGATTTCCATGAATCTTACAGATATTACAATAACATCTATTCACGAAGCCTTCGATGAAGTAGAAAGAGCAGCCAGAGAACGTGGTATTAGAGTAACCGGTTCCGAATTAGTAGGTTTAGTACCAAAACAAGCTTTGATTGATGCCGCTAAACATTATTTGAGAAAGCAGCAACGATCGGTAGGAATCGATGAAAAAGAATTGATTAAAATTGCTGTTAAGTCTTTAGGCTTGGACGAATTAAAACCTTTTAAACCTGAAGAAAGAATAATAGAATATTTGTTGGAAACAGGTGCTAATAAACCGTTAGTAAAGATGACTTTGTCAGATTTTGCTGATGAAACAGCATCTGAATCTCCTGCTCCTGGTGGAGGGTCAATATCTGCGTATATGGGCGCTTTAGGTATTTCATTGGCAACAATGGTTGCAAATCTATCGTCGCATAAAAGAGGTTGGGATGATAAATGGGAGCTGTTTTCAGAAATAGCAGAAGAAGGCCAGATTCTAAAAGAGAAGTTAATAAATATGGTCGATGAAGATACAAATGCCTTTAATAAAATAATGGATGCATTTTCCTTAGCAAAATCTTCAGATGCCGAAAAACAAATAAGACAGAATGCGATACAGAGTGCTACTTTATACGCAACAAAGGTTCCTCTCGAAGTTATGAAATTAGCTTTTGAAAGTATGACTCCAATTCGGAAAATGGTAGAAATAGGAAACCCGAATTCTGTAACAGATGCTGGGGTTGGTGCTTTGGCTGCGCGGTCTGCTATTGTGGGAGCGTATCTAAATGTAAAGATCAACGCATCAGGATTAAAAGATAAAGTAATAGCACAGCAAATACTTGACCAAGGACAGCAAATAGAAGAAAAGGCTATCGCTTTAGAAAGTGAGATTATTGAAATTGTTAATTCGAAAATATAATTATATAATTGTTTAATCCAGAAAATATATTGTTTGTTA
>JAMOQL010000230.1 GCA_027064025.1 Bacteroidales bacterium | reverse complement strand
TTCTTTTTTTAAGTAACAATTCATCAAAATTAATATCTTTACGAAAAATAAAAACAAATAAACTATGAATAAAATAATTCTATCTATTCTTACCATTGGAATATTATATCTTCCAAACCAGGCACAAACTGGCAACATTGGGAAGAAAGAACTACAAAGTATCGAGGCCAGTTTTAAAATGGACAACGATACAAAAGCTTTGATGAATGCTATAAGCAACAACGATATTAACAAATTAGCCACCAATAGAACTGTGGTCGATAAAGCAGATCATTTATTCAAATATCGAGTAAAAACAAAAGGGATTACTAATCAGAAGCAATCTGGTAGATGTTGGATGTTTACAGGATTAAATGTTTTGCGACCTAAAGTTATCGACCATTATAAATTATCTGGTTTTGAATTTTCGACTAACTATCTTTATTTCTGGGATTTATTCGAAAAAAGTAATTTATATTTACACGAGGTTATTAAAACCATAAACAAACCCAAAGACGATAAGCGAGTAGAATATTTATTAAAAAATGTCATTGGTGATGGTGGCGTTTGGAACTCTTTAGCCAATTTGGTCGACAAATATGGTGCGGTTCCTAAATCTGTTATGCCTGAAACTTATCAAAGCGAAAACACATCGAGGCTTAACAAAATATTAAGAGAAAAATTACGTCAAGATGCTATTTATCTTAGAGATACATACAAAAATAAAAAAGTCAACAATGGTATTATCGAAAAAGATAAATTAATTTTAATGCAAGATATTTATCGTATTTTAGCTTTATCGCTTGGTGTTCCTCCAAAAGAATTTGAGTGGAGATACAAAGATACCGATGGTAATATTTCTGAACTTAAAAAATATACACCAAAAAGTTTTATTACCGATGCTATTCCTGATTTAAAATTAGACGATTATGTTCTTCTAATGAACGACCCTTCTCGCGAATATTACAAATTGTACGAAATTGATTTAGATAGAAATATTTTAGAAGGTAAAAATTGGTTGTACATAAACTTACCTGCTAAAGACTTAAAAAAATATGCTCTTGCTTCTATTAAAGATAACGAAGCAATGTATGCCTCTTGCGATGTTGGTAAACAAATGAATATAAACGAAGGTTTACTCGATGTAAACAATTATGACTATTCTAGTTTATTTGGTATAGATTTATCTATGAACAAAGCCCAGCGTATTAATACTTTTCAATCGGGTTCTTCTCATGGAATGGCACTTGTTGCTGTAGATGTTGACTCAAATAACAAAACTACATTTTGGCAATTCGAAAATTCGTGGAGTGCCAATAAAGGACATAATGGTTATTTAACTTTCACTGATGAATGGTTTAATGAGTATATGTTTAGAATTGTAGTATTAAAGAAATTTGTAGACGAAAAAACATTAAAAATACTTAATCAAGCTCCTATCCTACTTCCACCTTGGGATCCAATGTTCAAAATGGACAAATAAAATTGAGGAGAAAGTAAAAAGGTTATTTCAAAATATTTACGGTCAACATAAAATTGACAACAATTGGATATTTTTTGAAATAACCTTTTTTATGTATATAATCCTCCCCCTGACTAAGACGCAAAAGTATGATAAAGAGTAATTTTTAGTCGAAGCAAGCAATGAAGAATTAAATATTCCAAATGGGATTAATGCTTTTTATAATAGATTCGTTGAACTTTTTTAATAGGAAACTTTTCAGCTTTCCCTTTAAACTGAACCTCTCCTATTTCAGAATATACAAAATCTTCGGTATCGGGTAACAAAGACGCTAATTCAGAAGATATTAACATATTAGCATCGTATTGATTACAAACGCCTTGAATACGAGCAGTGGTATTCATTACATCTCCACTATAATCCATTTGTTTTTTAATCGATCCTAAAAAAGCGGCAGTAACTTCGCCAGAATGTAACCCAGCTTTAAATACAGGAAATATTCCATATCTTTCAATAAAATCATTTTTATGTTTTTCTAATTCATCAAAAAAATCATAATACATATGTATACAATTATTATGTTTTATCCCCTTTCTTTCATCCCAAGTTAATATTACTTCATCGCCAACATATTTCAGGATTGTAGCCTTATTTTTAATGACCGATTTAGCCATAATTCTATAACAATAATTGATAAAACTTACAAAAGCTTTATTGCCTATTATTTCGGCAATAGAAGTAGAGTCTTTTAAATCAAGAAACATAATAACACGATTCTCTTCAATAGGTTTTTTATATTTTGAAAAGAAAAAATTAAAAATAAAATGGTCGCCCAAATGCTTTTCTAATTCAATAAAAAAAACAATAAAAAAAGTAATAATAAATATCTCAATAAAAATACTTATAAAATTTTTAGAAAAAATAATTTCCAATGGATGCAAATCTTCTTTACCCAAAAAGTCGACAAAAAAGAATTGTAGAATAGTAATAATTACCAAGATAGACATTATCAGTAATACAATTCTTAATAAATTTCTTGAAATAAATGATTTCCTATAAAAGCTAGCCGTATTTGTACCTTCGTAAATAGCCCCAATACTTAATCCATAAAACAAACTAAACAAAGCCTTTGGAAAGGTATACCCATTACCAATTAAGAACTGAATTATCACAAAAAAAATAATCACACTAAAAACACCAAACTTAAGAATGTTTTTTACTTTGTATAATAAATAGGTATCGATAAGCATCCAGCAAAAATATTTTATTACAAAACTAATAAATTAATCCAATTTTACGGCTTAGCTATCCTTTAGGTTATCTTTATTATTATTAACTTTGCCGAAAAATAATCTTATATAACTATACAATATGTTAAACATTGCACTATTTGGACCTCCTGGAGCTGGTAAAGGGACACAATCCAAAAAGCTTATTGAGAAATATAATTTAGCTTATATTTCTACAGGAGATATTCTAAGAAACGAAATTGCCAATAAAACAGCATTAGGTTTAAAAGCAAAATCTATTATCGAACGTGGTGAATTAGTTTCTGATGAAATTATTGTTCAAATTATTGAAGGATTTATTGAAGCTAACGCTAAGGTTCGTGGTGTTCTATTCGATGGTTTTCCTAGAACGTATGTTCAAGCCTATATCTTAGAGGGGATGCTCCAACGCCTTAATTCCAAATTATCTTGTATGGTCAGCTTAGAAGTTCCTAAAGATGAGCTAAAAAAAAGAATGCTTGAGCGTGCGAAGACCTCTGGAAGAGCAGACGACACATTAGAAGTTATTGAAAATAGACTTCGAGAATACGACGATAAAACAGCCCCTGTAGCTAAATATTACAAAGAAAGAGGACTTTATAATCCAATAAATGGAATTGGTGACATTGATGAAATTTATGAGAATATTAATAATGTCATCCAAAATACACTAAAAGACAAACTCTTTAATGTTGTTATCCTTGGAATGCCAGGTTCTGGAAAAGGGAGTCAAAGTCAACAACTTTCCGACGAATTTGGGTTGAAATATATTTCTACTGGGAAAATGCTCCGTAACGAAATAAAAAAAAATACAGAATTAGGGAAACAAGCACAAGGTTACTTACGAAAAGGAGATATTGCTCCTGACGAAATAGCAATCCAACTTATCGAAAGAGAAATTAACAATAATCCTGATGCTAAAGGATTTATATTTAAAGGTTACCCACGTTCGATTGTACAAGCCTATATTTTAGACGGACTTTTAAGAAAAAAAAACTCTTCGGTAACACTTGTTATCGACCTCGACATTTCTATGTTAGAAGCATTTAAACGACTGCACGAAAGAGGGAAAACAGAAAGTTCTAGAGAATATGACGGAAATCCAGAAACTATTATTAGACGTATCGAAGGTTATGAAAATATTTCATCTCATGTACCTGAATACTATAATAAAACTTTGAATGTTGTAAAAGTGGATGGTCTTGGAACTAAAAAAGAAGTCTACAAAAGACTTAGAGATGTTATCGAAGATGCTGTAATTAGACTAAGATAAAAGCTACAATATTATCATATTTAAAACATTCAGAATTTTATTTTTTTTAATTCTGAATGTTTTTTTATGTAAGCAATTATCAACTTATGAATATCCAAATTATTCTCACCTTGAATCAGATTATTTTTAATATACTCTAAATCATTAACCTTACCCATTGGAATATAAGCATACCCCTGATAAATACAAGACTCTATTAATATTACTGTTTTCTCATTCACCTGACGCCCCCTCTCTATAAGATAAAAGTTTTCATCTACGTACAAATACTTAGAAATTAATTTTTGTGCTCTTTTATTATACGATTTTACACTCTCCTCTCCAACACAAGCCCCTTTACACTCCTTCAAAGGATAATAAAAACAGGCACCAGTTGTTTCAGTCAAACCCGAAAGATTTTGACATAACTGATACTTCATTACCAAATCTGATAAACGAGATTTACACTGTTTTTCTGAATTGAAAGATACAAAAGGAACTAATGAAGATTTTGGAGTATTCTTCTCAACTTTAAAACAAATATAACCCTGTTCATCTTTATAAGAATAGATTCCATACAAGAACCTATTGGCCTTAGGTTTATTATTAAATCGAGGTTTATGCCCCCAAATAATTGTATTTTCTTCAATTAAAGATATTAGTTCAGATCCCGTCTCTAAAAATTTCACATATCTAATAACCGCAACTATTTTTTGTTTTTTTTGGTTTTTAGAATTCAATAAAGAAATAACCTTAGTTTTAATATCGATACTCTTTTCAACATAGATAATTTTCTTATCCTTATCCAAAAAATAAAACAAGCCTGATGTTTCAGGCAAGCGATCAACAATGTCTGAATGTAAATACTGATGTTTAAACCTAAATTTCTTTTCGGTTAGAGCATCCTTTATTAGTTCAGGCTTAGTTCTCTGAAGAATTTTAAACAATTCTACAGTCGCCAAAGCATCGCCAGAAGCCCTATGCCTATTATTTAACACAATGCCTAACTCATCGGTCAATTTACCTAAACTATAAGAAGCATGGCCAGGTATTATTGTCCTCGATAATTTAACAGTACAAAGTGTTTTGCGTTCGTAATTAAATCCCAACTGTTTAAATTCCTCTTTTACAAAACCATAATCAAAACTCGCATTATGAGCCACAAAAATAGCCCCTTCCGTAATTCTATTAATTTCTTTTGCTAATTCGTAAAATTTGGGGGCTCCCGAAACCATATTATCATCAATCCCCGTTAGATTAGAAATAAAAAACGGAATAGGCTGCTCAGGATCTATTAAACTAATCAACTCATCTACAAGCTCACCATTTTGTAAAATATAAATTGCAATTTCTGTGGTTTTACCCGTTACAGCATTCCCTCCAGTTGTTTCTATATCAATAATTGCAAATTTTTGCTTCGATAAATCCATTTTGTAAAAGTAAAATTAATAGCTTCCAAAAAGAATCATTTATATACAATAATTTATTAACAAGCAATACAATTGCTCAATAGATTTATTGCTTAATAGCATTATTTTTTTTGTAAAAAATCACCCTTAAAGTTTTTTCATACATTTAATTAGGATTACATTAGCCAAGTAAAATGGATTAATTAATTACTAAATAAGTATTAAGAATATTTTAAGATAAAAAACGATGAAAAATGTTTTAATCTTAGGCGCAGGCCTTTCGGCATCGAGCTTAATAAAATATATGCTCGATCATTCAGTTGAAAATAACTGGAAAATTAAACTTGGCGATGTTTCTTTAAAACTAGCCGAGCAAAAAATTAACAGACACCATAACGGTGAAGCTTTTGTTTTCGATGTCACCAATCAAGAACAAGTAAATTCAGAAATTAAAAATGCCGATATCGTTGTTTCGATGCTTCCTGCACGATTCCACCATATTGTTGCTGAAGCTTGTGTCGAACATGCTGTAAATATGGTTACAGCTTCATATATTTCGCCAGAAATAAAAGCAATGAACGAAGAAGCCAAAAAGAAAGGCATTATTTTACTAAACGAAATAGGTGTTGATCCAGGGATTGACCATATGTCTGCCATGCAGGTTATCGACCGAATTAAAGGACAAGGAGGTACAATACTCGAGTTCGAATCGAATACAGGAGGATTAGTAGCTCCTAAATACGATAATAACCCTTGGAATTATAAATTCACATGGAACCCAAGGAATGTTGTATTAGCAGGTCAAGGCAATTCTCAGTTTTTACACAATGGCAGATACAAATATATCCCATACAATAAACTATTCGAGCGTATCGAAAGAATTAACGTCTTAGATTTAGGCGAATTCGAAGTTTACCCAAATAGAGATTCGTTAAGTTATCAAGAAGTTTATAACCTCCAAGATGTAAAAACTATGTTTAGAGGAACAATCCGAAGACCGGGTTACAGTAAAGCGTGGAATATTTTTGTGCAATTAGGTATGACAAGTGATGAATATCAATTTCACGATTCAATGAATACGACTTATCGTCAATTTATTAATAGCTACCTACCTTTCGAGACACATAAACCTATAGAACAAAAAGTTGCTGAATATTTAAAAATAGACGAAGACAGTTCTATGATGTACAAATTACGTTGGTTAGGTATTTTCAAAGACGAAAAGATTGGTTTAGAGAATGCAACACCTGCACAAATTTTACAAAAATTATTAGTATCTAAATGGTCTCTAGACGATGAAGATATTGATATGATTGTAATGCAACATCAATTTGTTTACGAATTAAATAATAAAATCAAAAAGATTCACTCTTCGATGGTTGTTTATGGAAAAGACCAAGTACACACAGCAATGTCTATTACAGTTGGAACCCCAGTAGCTATTGCTACAAAAATGATTCTAACTGGTGAAATTTCTGGGTTAACAGGTGTTCATGCCCCTACTATTAAAGAGATATATCAACCTGTAATGAAAGAATTAGAAGATTATAAAATTAAATTTTCAGAAGAAGAACAAGACTGGGAAGTTAGTTGGGAAAAGTAATATTTTCATTATTCTTTTAAATATTAAGAGCCTTTTAGAAAATTCTAAAAGGCTCTTTTAAATTCTGTCAAATTGTACTATTTTACAATAAACTTAACAACTCTTCGATAATCTAAATTAAAATCGGCAATATAAACCCCTTTTTCTAAATCTAGAAGCTGATGTTTTTGATTAGTTACAACCTGAATGGTTGAAATTTTCTGACCAACAATATTGTAAACTTCTATTTCGCCTTCTGATTTAGGTGAAAAATCCCAATTAATAGCTTGATCAGAATACCAAACTTTAAATCTATTTTTATTAATCTGATTTACATTCGCTGAATTCGGATCCCAAACTACAACGCCCCATTCTGGGTGATCGATAAAAGGATTCCTATTATGCTGTATATTATAAATAGCATTATTCCTATCAATTTCTTTCTGACTTACAGGATCCTGAGCATCCCACTCCAACAACATATTCTTTGCCCAAGTAGAAAAATCATCACCAGATAACATATCAGAATTCCACCCTCCAATCAAATCTTGATAACGGGTTAACATATAAAAATATGTTCGTGCAAAATCTCCCTTATACTCATCTATAGGTTCAAAAACAGTTCCCGAATATCCAGCATATGTACAATCACCTTTCTTACTCCCATTCGAAGAAGTCCAATCAGCAGAACCTCCAACTTCACCGTATGGAAGATTACTTCTCCTCCCATTCACATAACCATCTGTTGGATAGATATGAAATAAATCTGTGTACATTGGTGATGCATCGTTAAACCAACTTTTCGGAAATGAATGCTCTCTGTTATAACAAGACCCTTCAGCACTATAATTTCCGCACTGATCGGTACTATAAGTATACTCATAATTAGAAGAGCCATCGGCTCTAGTAGAATACATATCCCAAATTTTACCATTCGATTTCAAATCTGTATCATCGAAATAATTCCATAAATTATCGTAAGACTTTGATGTATGACCATCAATAATATTATGCAATGCAGTTCT
>JAMOQL010000229.1 GCA_027064025.1 Bacteroidales bacterium | reverse complement strand
TAAGATATTCGAATACAAAGATTTGAATAAAAAGGGGAAAGAAACAGGTCGGATGACTAGAAAAGTTGTTGATAGGAAAATTCGAGGTACGGTATTATCGGTTGAAATTGAGGAAACTCATATTCCCAAAAAAGGGAATTCTACAAGTGTTAAATATACTGTGCAATGCGAAGAGGGTTTAGCATTTATAAGTATGGAAGGGTACGCCATGGGGCAGCCTCAAATGGGAGCTTATGATAATATGAGCATAGAAATAGAAGCTGATAATCTAGAATTACCAAGTTATGCCAAGCTTGGTGATGAGTTGGGAGCAGGAAAAGTTAAGGCAACAGTCTCTAACGAAGGTATTAAAATGTTCACATTAGATTTTAAAATTTTGGATAGAAAAGTTGATGCTTTTGAGAAGTTAACAACAAATGCTGGAACTTTTGATTGTATGAAAATTACTAGTCATACAGAAATGCATATGATGATTACTGTGAAAACAACTACTGTAGAATGGTATGCAAAAGATGTTGGAGTTGTTAAAAGTGAAGTTTATTCAAAAAGTGGTAAGCTGATGAGTAGTACCATTTTAGAAAGTGTTAAGTAGATTAAATGAGTGATAAAAAGGCTCGCTTGATTAGAGCGAGCCTTCTATAAAAAGGGTTCGTTGATTGCCTAAACAATCTTTATTTTATGAATAGACTTAGTTTTTGAACATTCTTAATTGCTGAGCTACTTTTTCTTTTAGATTTTTTCTCTCTACAATATAATCTAAGAATCCATGTTCCAAAACGAATTCTGATTTTTGGAAACCTTCAGGTAAATCTTTTCCAATAGTCTCTTTAATAACACGCGGCCCAGCAAAACCAATAAGTGCTCCTGGTTCTGTAATATTGACATCTCCAAGCATTGCGTACGATGCTGTAATACCGCCCGTAGTTGGGTCTGTTAAAAAGGAAATATATGGAAGTTTAGCATCGGAAAGTTGAGTTAACTTTGCAGATGTTTTTGCCATTTGCATTAGCGATATAGCAGCCTCCATCATTCTTGCTCCTCCCGATTTTGAGATAATCATTAATGGATATTTATTTTTGATACAATAATCTACGGCCTTGGAAATTTTTTCACCAACTACCGAGCCCATCGAACCTCCAATAAACTCGAAGTTCATGCTTGCGATTACCAAGTCGTGACCGTTAACTTTCCCATGAACAGTTGTTAAGGCATCATTTAGACCTGTTTTTTGCATAGTTGCTTCTAAACGTTCTTTGTAAGGCTTGGTATCATGAAATTTTAAAGGGTCACCAGATTTCATATCTGCATTGAACTCTTTGTATTCTTGATTGTCGAAAAAGATATTAAAGTAATCTATAGAGCCAATTCTTTCGTGGTAACCACAAGAGCAAACCTTTAAGTTTTCTCTATGGTCGTCCATTGGAACGACTTCTTTGCATGATGGACATTTAAACCAAAGACCTTCTTTGATTTCTTTTTTATCTTTTGTTTCAGTATTAATACCTTTCTTTAATCTATTAAACCACTTCATACTTAATGTGTTAGTTTGATAAAATGATGCAAATATTTTAATTGCAGTCGACAAAGGTAGAAAAAAACTTGTATCTATAAACTGAGAAAACTCATTAACATAAAAAAAGATGATAAATAAAACTTTATCATCTTTATATCCAAATCTTTAGAAAAAGATTAATTTCTATTAATACAATTTAAATCTTCGAAAGCAATTTTTAAACGTGACATTACGGCCTCTTCGCCTTTTCTTAACCAATTTCTAGGGTCGTAATCCTTTTTATTTGGTTTATCGCTTCCATCAGGATTCCCAATTTGAGCTTGTAAATAAGCCTCTCTAGTTTTGTAGTTGTTCATTATTCCAGACCAAAAAGCCCATTGAGTATCAGTGTCAATATTCATTTTAACAACCCCGTAAGAGATAGCTTCTTTAATTTCTTTTGGATCGGATCCTGAACCACCGTGAAATACGAAATCTACAGGCTTTTCCTCGGTTTTAAATTTCTTTTGGATGTATTTCTGAGAATTATCTAAAATTTGGGGAGTTAATTTTACATTGCCTGGTTTATAAACGCCGTGTACATTTCCGAAAGAGGCTGCAATAGTAAAACGTTTAGAAATTTTGCTTAATTCTTCGTATGCATAAGCAACTTCTTCTGGCTGGGTATATAATTTAGAATTATCAATTTCGGTATTGTCAACACCATCTTCTTCACCTCCTGTAACGCCTAATTCAATTTCTAGAGTCATCCCTATTTTGTCCATTCTTTCTAAGAATTCTTTGCTAATCGCAATATTTTCTTCGATAGGTTCTTCGGATAAATCAAGCATGTGTGAGCTAAACAAAGGTTTTCCGTATATTTCAAAGAATTCTTCGCCTGCGTCTATCAAGCCTTCTATCCAAGGTAATAATTTTTTGGCTGCATGATCGGTGTGTAAAATAACAGGAACACCATAAGCAACAGCCATTTGGTGTATATGTTGTGCGGCTGATATAGAGCCTAAGATTGAAGCTTCTTGATTTTCGTTAGAAAGACCTTTGCCTGCAAAAAAATGGGCTCCGCCATTTGAAAGCTGGATAATGATTGGTGAATTTACTTTTTTTGCAATTTCTATGGCTGCATTTGCGGTGTTGGTTCCAGTAATATTAACTGCTGGTAAAGCAAATTTATTTTCTTTTGCAATTTTAAAAACTTTTTGAACGGCATCACCGTGTAAAACTCCTGCTCCAAATTCTTTGAAAATTCCTGTTGACATATTATATAATTTTATGTGTTGTAACTAGTAAATGTATTTTTACCCAAAATTAAAATTAATCACTATAGAAAACAAATGTTTTTTGAACAAGAATAATTAGGACATTTTTGCTCTTTTTGCCCTTTCCCAATTCACAGATTGTGAGCCTTTAAAATATCTTATGCCTCCCATAATTGCTGCGTAATTCATCATAAAAATGTAATAAGGTAAGAAAATGGCTTTGAATGAAATGTTGACATTGGTTAATAGGCGTCCTAGTAAAACGAAGAAATAAAATATTGATTGTAGGATTAAGAAAATAGTGAAAATATTATCGAGTTGGAAATTATTGCTGTAGGCTAAGTATATATTTAACGGCAATATTAATATCATAGCTAAAGGTACACCTACCCAGCGGAGCACTTTTCTTGACCAAAATTGGAAAGACAATACGCCATGTTTAAAAGGATTGAGTAAGCTTGGTAATCGTCCTATGGATTGGTATCCTCCTGCAGATATGCGGATTTTTCGTTTAAGTTCTTCTTTTACATTGTCCGATGGCGTTTCCGATGCTGTTGCTTCGGGGACATATTTTATTTTATAACCTTTCATTGCAATTTTAAGAGTAATCACAAAATCATCCAAAATGGTATCGTTTTCTACGGTTTCGAATAATTCTTTTCTAACTGCAAATAATTCTCCTACACCACCTACTGCTGAATAAAGAGCTGAATCTAGTTTTTTTAAAATAGATTCGTATTTCCAATAAGCTCCTTCTCCAGATCCAGAAGCAGATTCGCTATTTTTTTCTATGATTCTTTTTTCGCCAGCTACGCAGCCCACCTTAGGGTCTTCAAAAGCTTTTACAACTGCTTTTACAGTATCTTTGCTTAAAATAGTATTGCCATCGCAAAAGATGACGATAGAAGATTCTACAAATTGCAATCCTCGATGAATAGCGGCTGTTTTTCCAGAGCGTTTATCCTCATGGTAAACTTTTACGCCATCATATTTACGGAGAATATCGGGTGTTCCGTCATCCGAACCATCGGTAATCCATAAATGTGTTAGTTTATCTTTAGGATAATCAAGTTCAAAAGAATTTTTAATTTTGATATCAACAAAATCTTTCTCGTTGTATGCCGCAACAAATAATGTGACAGGAGGATAGGCTTTGAGGTCTAAATTTGATTTTTTAGACAACCCGAAAAGTTTAACAATAATGCCGATAATAACTCCATATCCTATGTAAGTATAGATAATCAGCCCCAGTAAAATCCAAAATAGTATTTCCACGATAAGTTTATTTTTTTATTCTTTTACTCATTAAATACATAAAGGTTATAAAAGTAATGAATGTAAGTTTAAATACGTATTAAATTTTATGGAAACTAAATTCTAATTAATTATGATGTTTTATGTTTGAAAAATATTAATTTAGTTGACCGAATTAAACAAATAAGAGCCCTTTCTATGGATTATCAGAGTATTATTACGGAGATAGCAGGAGAATTAGAACAAATTCCTAAGCAGGGAGAATTAGCAGTTTATATACCTGAATTAGCAAAAGTTGATCCTAATAAATTTGCATTAAATATTCACACTATCGAATATCAAGATTATAATTTTGGTGATGTTGATGATCGTTTTTCTATTCAAAGTATTAGTAAAGTTTTTGCTTTAACAAAAGCTTATATGATTCATGGTTCCGATTTGTGGAAACGTGTGGGTGTTGAGCCTTCGGGAAACCCTTTTAATTCATTGGTGCAATTAGAATATGAAAATGGGATACCTCGAAATCCATTTATTAATGCAGGGGCACTTGTTATTGCGGATATCTTGTGCGATTCTTTAGAGCATCCAAAGGAAGATATGATAAGTTTTGTAAGAAAATTGTCGGGAAACAACTCGATAAACTATAATATAAAAGTAGCAGAGTCAGAAAAAAATATGGGTTATAATAATGCTGCACAAATAAATCTAATGAAATCTTTTGGTAATATTAATAACGATATTGAATATGTTTTAGATTTCTATTATCATCTTTGCTCGATAGAAATGTCGGTAAAAGAATTGTCTAAATCTTTTATGTTGTATGTAAATCATGGTGTTTTGATGCCAGAAAATGAACGCTTGCTAAACTATAGTCGTTCGAAAAGGATGAATGCACTGATGCAGACTTGTGGTTTCTACGATGAGGCAGGACAGTTTTCTTTTAAGGTTGGCTTGCCAGGGAAAAGTGGAGTTGGAGGAGGAATTGTGGCTATTTATCCAGAAAAATATTCAGTTGCAGTTTGGAGCCCTCTGTTAAACAAAAAAGGAAATTCTTTTTTAGGAATGAAGGCTTTGGAAATGTTAACCACCAAGACACGTTTGTCAATTTTTTAAATGATATTATGATGAAAAGAATTAATAGAATAATCAAGTTGCTTGGCCCAGGTCTAATGTGGGCAGGAGCTGCAGTCGGGGTCTCTCATTTAGTCCAATCGACTAGAGCAGGTGCGGAATTTGGGTTTGCTTTAATTGGAATTCTTATTTTTGCGAATGTCATAAAATATCCATTTTTTGAATTCGCACCTCGTTATGCAGCATCGACTGGGCAACATCTTGTACAAGGCTATAAAAATGTTGGTAAGTGGGCAGTTGCCCTGTATGGCATTTTAACAGTTCTGACCATGTTTACGATACAAGCTGCAGTAACTGTTGTAACAGCAAGTTTAGTCGGGAACATCTTTGGTTTGTCGTATAGTTTAGTGATAATTAGTTCTGGCTTACTAGTGGTTACTATGATGATAATAGCTATTGGGCGATATAGTTTAATAGATGGGGTTATGAAAATTATTATTCTTATCTTAACTATTTCTACTATAATAGCCGTTGTTAGTGCCGTAAATATAGGTTATCATCCACAACCTAATTTCGAAATAAGTTTCGATTGGACCAACCCAATGCATTTAGCATTTTTAATTGCCTTTATTGGTTGGATGCCTGCACCTATCGATATCTCTGTGTGGCATTCATTTTGGTCTTTTGCAAAGCAAAAAGAAACTGGTCGAAAAATAGCTTTAAAAGATGCTTTATTAGATTTTAATATAGGATATATAGGAACGGCTATTTTAGCAGCAGGTTTTTTGACTTTAGGTGCTATATTAATGTATGGTTCGGGCGAAAATTTTTCACCAAAAGGGACTGTTTTTGCGGGGCAATTAATACAATTGTACACAAGCTCTATTGGCTCTTGGGCTTATGTAGTTATTGCTATTGCAGCATTAGCGACTATGTTTAGTACGACATTAACTTGTTTAGATGCCTATTCTAGAGTTCTCAAACCAACTACAGAAATAATCATTCCTACATTAAAAATTAAAGGAAATCTATTAACATGGTTTTGGTTAGTTTTGGTGGTTTCTGGTTCTTTAGTTTTGATAGGTGTATTTGCGAAAAATATGACTTTTATGGTTGATTTAGCGACAACTATTTCTTTTGTTACAGCGCCTATCCTTGCTTATCTCAATTTTAAAGCGGTTATGAGTAAGGCGGTTTCTAAAGAAAATCAACCTCCTAAATGGTTAAGGCTCTATGCAGAGGTCGGTTTAGTATTCTTGAGCCTTTTTAGCATCGCATTTCTTTATTGGCGTTTTCTTATTAAATAATTTCATTTGAAATTGTATATTTGCAATATTCTAAAAGCCTATGATACTAAAAAATAGATTCTTTTTTCGATTAATATGGATAGTGTTAGCCGTTTCTTTGTTGACATCTTGTCGGTCATTAACGTCTAACAGAATGTTTGAAACCGGATCAGATTATGATTATACTAAATTTAAAGTATCAGAGAAGGAATACATCATTCAACCTTTCGATAAGTTAGATATTAAAATTTATACCAATAAGGGAGATCGTTTGATTGATGTAAAAGGAGGTGGTAAAAACCAAGTTAAGACCATAGAGTATGCGGTAGAATTTGATGGGCAAGTAAAAGTACCAATTTTAGGCCGCACAAAATTAGATGGTTTGACTATTCGTCAAGCAGAAAAAAAATTAGAAGACAAGTATAAAGAGTATTTTAAAGATCCCTTCGTGTTTTTAGAAGTTACTAACAAACGAGTGATTGTTTTTTCTAGTGGTAGTTCTAGTGGAAATGTTATTATGTTTTCAAGTGATAATTATACTTTGGTAGAAGCATTAGCTCAGGCAGGAGGTATTGCTGATTTTGGTAAAGCGTATAATATCAAGTTATTAAGAGGGGATTTGAATCATCCAGAAATCTTCTATTTTAATATTAGGAAGATGAAAGATATTAATGATATCAATTTTAAGATTCAATCCAATGATATTATTTATGTTGAAGATAAACCGAGATATGCAGCAAAAACATTACAAGAAATTACACCTTATTTAACCCTTTTTACAAGTGTTTTTACGGTATATTTATTAATTACAAGATTTTAACGTTATATGAAAGATTCAAAAAATATTCCGTTAATTAATGACCAGTTTGATGCGAATGTATTTTTTCATATAGTAAAAAAAACTAAATGGATTTTGCTTTTAATTGCTGTTTTTATTGCGAGTATATCTTCTGTATACTTACGATATGCTCCTCGTTTATTCGAATCTTCTACAATTATCCAAATTAATCAAGAAAATTCATCTACAAAAATATTAGGTGTTGAGAATGCTTATGAAGAAGACCAATTAGCACAAATTGTAGAGCTACTGAAGTCTAAAAAGTTTGTTTCTAGAACACTAGCTCGATTACCTTTAAAAATATCATATTTTAATAAAGGAGTTTTCCTTTCTGAAGAAATGTATAAGCATTCTCCAATAAATATTACCTATAAAGTTACAAAGGCTTTGATATATGGACAAAATATTTATTTTAATTATATAGATAATAATAAATTCGAATTGGTTCATTCTATTGAAGATAAAGAGTCAAGATATATTGGCGCATTTGGTGAATGGGTTCATATTCCTGGTGCAGATTTAAAGATAAATTTATTAGACGAAAGACCTTTTACACAGACCAGATTATTAATTAACGATAATTTTTTCTTTAGATTAAATAGTTCTAGTCAATGTTTGTCCAAATATATAAGTAATCTTACTATTTCAGTAAAGAATTATGGAGCTCGTACCATCGAAATATCATATAAAGGGAAGAATGCGCTTAAAACATCTGAAATTACAAATACGATTGCTCAAACTTATTTAGAATACGAAATAGAGAAGAAGAAGGCAAGCTCAAAGAGTATTATAGAATTTATTGATGGTCAGACCTCTAAGGTTTTTAAAACTTTAAATTCAACAGAAAAAGAAATATTAAACTTTAAAAAAAGTAATGATATTAAAGATTATGG
>JAMOQL010000228.1 GCA_027064025.1 Bacteroidales bacterium | reverse complement strand
GGATAGATAAATATTCTACCTTTGGCCTTAGAGAAGAGTGGTTAAGCGCATTTTTGAATTTTGGCGAAGAATGGTTGGAAGAAAATAACTTGGGTCCTAAACAAATACCTGCGGTACTTCATTGGCTTATTGATGCGGAGTTGATAGATCCCAAAAGCAAAAGAACTACACTCCTAAGCAAGCATCTGAAAAAAATATACGCAAAAGATAGTCTGTTTGTATGGGAAATAATTTGGAATAATATGTATTATAATTCTCAAGTAATTAGATGGTACAACAATCAAATTGATTGGGGCTCAATCGTTACTAAGAATGATCTAAAAGAAAAAATTAGTTTAGCATATCCTAACTTAAGCAAAGGAACATTAAGTAATCCTATAGATGCTATGGTTAATATGTTTGATAACTCTCCTTTGGGGTCAGAACTAAAAATTGGATTATTAGATAAAAAGGGGAGGATTGTGAAATCTATCAAAAAAATTGGTACAGATAATATTCATCCATTGGCAGTTGCATACAGCCTTTATAAGGCAGCAGAACATATAGGAAGAAGAGATTTCATCGTATCAGAATTGTACAGCAAAGAATTTAAAGGAGGACCATATAAATTATTTGGAATTTCAAGAGATAAATTGGAAAGAGTTTTAAGGGGTCTTCAGGAGGATAAAGAGCAAATCTTGAGGGTAGATTTAGTTGCAGACTTGGAGAATATTTATTTAAGGGATGACCTTTCATCTTTGGATATAGTAAAAATTGCGGAGGTGAGGTTAAAATGAGGTATGAGGAAATTATAGGATTGAATGATTACTTTCAACCTGTTTATGATTTAGAAAATGAAGTTGGGACATATTGGAAACAGTTTATTCCTAATGAGAAGTGGTATAAAGTGCTCTCCGAAACAATAAATTCGCTTGAAAGTAGTAAACCCGAGGAAAGAAAATCAATATGGCTTCAGGGGGCTTATGGAACAGGAAAAAGTCATGCAACTGCTGTAATAAAACATCTTCTTTTTGATAATCTTGATGAGATAAATGATTTCATTGAAAATTTAGAAGAGCAAATAAAGTTTAAAATAAAAAATTTCCGTAGAAATAAGAGAGTTTTTCCTATTGTTTTAAAAGGAACATCTTCTGTTACTGATAATCGAACTTTTGCATTGGTACTTGAAAAAGCGGTAAAAAATGCCTTAAAGAAAGAAGGAATTGAACTCATTACAAAAACTGATTTTGATAAAATGATTACAAAATTAAAAAGTAATGAGATAAACTGGGAAAATATTTTCAAGGGAACAGAGTTAGAAGTTTATGGAACAAAACAAGATATAATTTCTAAGCTTCAACAAGGGAATATTAATATATTAACCAAAATAGAGGGTGTACTTTCACAAAAAGGTATTCACTTTTCTACTGAAAATATTGCAAACTGGTTGGTAGAGGTAAGAAATGAACTAAAAAATAAAGGAATTGCAGACTATTTAGTAATTTATTGGGATGAATTTACTGGGATCTTGGAACTACCTAAATCTGGTCTATTATTAACAGAATTGCAAAATATAGCAGAATTATCTATAAATAAAGGTGTTTATTTGTTTGTTGTCGCTCATAGAAAACCATACCAGACAAATATTTCAAAAGATGATGTAGAGAAAGTTCTTGGAAGGTTTAAAGTATTAGATTATTCAATGGAGCCTATAACTACTTACCACATTATCAACGCTGCTATTAAGAAAAAAGATATGAACAAATTTACAGAGATTAAAGATAAATATATAAATTCAGTCAGATTTATAATAGAAGAAATTACTGAGGGCGAAGGAGCGCAAGTTCAAAAATCCTTAGAAAATCTTTTTCCAATCCACCCATATACTGCATATTTGGCAACTTTTATAGCAAGAAACATAGGTTCTACAGAAAGGAGCATTTTCAATTTTTTGTATGATGAAAGAAGTGGTTTTAAGAAATTCATAAAAGAAAATCCAGGAGAGAATGGGAGAATATTCCTAACAGCGGACTATCTCTGGGACTTTTTCTATGAAGAATTTGAAAGGATGGAAAGCGAAAAAGTTCACGCTGTGCTGGAAAAATTTAAGCTTCACAAGGACGCTTTGGAGGAGAAAGGTGATGAATATTTGTCTGCGTTTAAAGGTGTTCTTTTACTGAACCTTCTCTACAGATTTGTGGAAGTTGGGGAGTCTTCCCTTGTTGTTCCTTCTGAGGAGAACATAATAAATCTTTTTACTGGTGCTATTGACCAGAAAGATTTAACCAGCATTCTATCATTCATTGATGACAAGCAAATAATCAATAAAACACCAGATAACTTATACTTAATTACAAGCCCAGGTCTGCCCTCAAGAGAAGTTGAAACTGAAAAGAATAAGATGAAAAGTGAGTATAGCACGATTGATAGAATACTTGATGGAAAGCAAAAAAAAGAACTACAAGACACCATTAGCGCTTCCGTAAATAGAAATATTGAATTCATAATAATGGATGCCAGTTTAAATAGACATCTAATAAAGAGTAAAATAGAAAAAGCCTTTAAAAAGGATTATACAATTCACTTATGCTTATTTTTAGGAAAAAGTGAACAAGAAGTACAACAAATAAAGGCTATATTAAAGGAGATCTCCAATGATGATAACCTTAGAAATATAATCTTTGTTGTTTCTGAAGTAACTTTAAATGATAAAACATTTAATAGATTCATAGAATATAAGGCAAGGGCAATAGTTGCAGACAAACATAATTATCCAGAAGAGCGAAATATAAACGAGGAATATGCAAGAAAGATTATTGATGACTGGATTAATCAGGTAAAATCTGGATATATTGAGTGGTTCTTGCAGAACGAAACCGGTAAAGAATTGATGAGTCTGTTTAGTAGAAAGATAAATGAAGAATTGTCAAGAAAGATATTTTCTTATGGTTTAGAGAATGTAGAAGGTACTCAAAAAAACAGAAATATTTGGACATATAAACGATCTAAAACCTCTGCTGAAATATTTTTATTCGCCAATAGCAGAGTGGATATAGAAGAAAAGACATCTAAAGGTCCAGAACGATACTTACGAGAGATTATCAAAGATAACAATGGGGAATACATCATAGATGCAAATCTGAAAATAAAAGATGATGTTCCTGAAAATCACCCTCTAAAAAAGATGTATTTAGAAATAAGGAAAGCCTTTGAAAAAGAAAAAGATAGCGGAGTGTTTAATCTAGGAGATACTCTAAGGTTCCTCACCAAACCACCTTATGGATTGTACCCCAGTATGGTTAATATGGCAGCAATTGGCTTTTTAATGAGAGGATATATTGGTAAACTTTTTGAAGCTGGCACAGGAATACCAATTCAAAAAGAGGTAATGAGAGATAAAATATTAACTTTGGTTGATTACTGGGAAAAAGGAACGCATAGAGAGAAGTTGGAAGTTCGTTTTGGAACAGAAGATGAAGAGAAACTTATTGAGATTTTGAAAGATTTATTTAAACTTGAAGATGTTAGAAGTTTGAATGATGCAAGATGGAAGGTAAGAGAATGGGTTAAAAAACAAGGCTTTCCAATATGGACATTCAAATTCGCAGAGAATATTAATGAAAATACTACGAAAGCTATAGATGCTATTTTTGAACTTGTTCAATCAATTGATAGGGAACTTATGTATGAAAAGATAAGAGATTACTTAAACGCTATAGAGAAAGTAAGGTATGATCTTGACATTTTAATAGACCGAGAAAATCCGAAGGAATTGTTTAAAAAGTGGTTGAAAAGTATTGAAGGAGTTGAAATTTCATCCAAGGATGTAGAAGAAATTATAGATTATATTAAAAGAAATATGCAAGAAGAAGTTGCTTCTTGGACAGAAGATAGAGTTAGAGAGAAAGTTAAAGATTGGTATACTGAGAAACTTAAGAAAAGTCAGGCACAACTTAAAAAACAAATTGAAGAATTGAAACAGACTAAGGGTAGTGAAATAATTGCACAGGATAATAAAATAACTGTTTCTCAATATACCGAATCCCATCCTTTCATACCTGAGGGGAGGATTGAAAATATTAAAAAGCGGATTCGGGAAAGTTCTGAAAAGAATGTCAAAGAAATCCTAATTAAACTTATAGATGAATTGAAGGATAAACACCCAGATATCATAGAAATAATTGAAAAGTATCTGGAGGGAGTTTAATGGGAGTAGAAAAATTCCATTCTCTTGGAGAGTTATACAATAGAATAAAGCAAGACAGATACTCTGAAAGGATCTCTGACAGAAGGTTTCCAGTAAGGTTCATATTTATAAATTCTTTTAAAGAATTACGAGAAATTATTAGATTTCTGATTAAAAATTGTAATGTTGAAAGTAGAGAAATAACAGAAATTTTATCTGGTAAAAATCGATGGCTGACAACAGATGAAATAGTAAATTGGGTAAAGGAAATATCTAACAATGCTGTTGTAGTTCCACTCTCAGAATTTCTGAGATTTCAAGGTAAAGAAGATTTTTATATAATCTTAAAAAGCCTAACTGAAATTGAAAAGCAAAACAATATAAGAATTTATATACCCTTAGTTGGTTTGTGGGAAAGATTTGAACAAGAATTCTGGACTAACTTTTACAGAAAGGAAGAATGGGCACCGGTTTGGAAGTTAGAAACCTCTTCTCAAAAAATAACCATATATCAAATAAATTTTGATTTAGATTATAAGAATATCTCCTTAAAAAATCTTGCAGTAATATCTACTACTGAAGAATGGCTAAGTGTTTGGAAAAGGGAAAATGTGAAAGAAATTTTATCCCTGTCTAAACCTTTGTCATATTTTTATAAAAATTTTCTCCCAGATCAAGCATTTGAGTTGAGAGAGATTTCAAATCAAAAAGAATTTTTTGAAGAGATTTTTGAAATCAAGGTTCCGATAGAGTTTAAAGATAATGAAGTAGAGTTTTGGAACGAACTTATAAAGGAGGTAGGCAGATATAATGAGAAGGGACTAACCATAGAGAACATATTTTTGAGACATTTTAATTTTAGAAGTATAGAAAGATTAACACCCAAAGACTTTCTTACTCTCTATTTGAAAACTAATGAGTATTATGAAAGATGGTTAATTAAAAACCTTTTCTTGGCTTTAAATAAGTTTAAATCTTCCTATTTATATAAATGCTTCGAAAGATTGAGGGAATTAAAAGAGAAGGATATGATAGAAAAGTTATGGTTGGAAATATTTCACCTACCTTCTGAAACGCTAACTAAAGATATTTTTTCCGAGAGGAAAGAATTTTTAAACCTTATACACAAGAATCTTAACTTCTCAGCTCAATTTGTAGAAAGAAAACTTGCCAATGCACTTGGTAATATAGATAATTATCCATTAAAGAAAAAGCTTGAATATTTAACCAACATAACATTTACTGAGAGGAAATACCTAATTTCTGAACTAAAAAATGTTGACATCCAAGAAATTCAAAGACTCCTTCCTAATTTAAAAAAGATTTATCCAGAATTAGCCTATTATTTAGATTGGGACCTAATAAAGCCTGATAATGAAGTGGATAATTGGATACTTGAATATTTTAAGGAGTACAATTATTCAAAAGTAAAGCATACTAAATCGCCAAAAATAGAAGAGCTAATTAATAATAAGAATAGAAACAAGTCTACTTTTTCAGATTGGTATTACTCACTGCCTAAAGCAAAAATAGAAGAGAATATTAAATATGTGTGGGTAGATGGGTTAGGAGCAGAATGGTTTCCTTTAATAGTTCATCTACTCAATAGATATGGCAAAGAGAACAGAAGAATTGTAAAAAAGAAAATGCTTACACGAGCCAATTTGCCAAGTACTACGGAATGCAATAGATACGAATTTGAAAAAATTGAAGATTTAGATAAATACATCCACAATCAAAAACTATATAAATATCCAGATGACCTAATCAAAGAAATTGAGATTATAGAAAAAATCGTAAAGAAAATTATTGAAATGCCACATAACAAAATTGGCATCGTTTCAGATCATGGATTCAGTTTTTTGTGTTTGAAAGATTTTGGTAACTTTAAAAGACTCAATTTGCAAAATGCCGAACATGAGGGAAGATGTATGTGGATTGACGGGGTAGATTACAAAGATGACGAGTATTTTATTATGTGGAACGTTGATGAAGGAAATTGTCGGGGTAGAAAGTCTCTTGTAGCATTGAAACATGTTTCGTTAAATAATACTCCTTATAGAGAAGTTCATGGAGGTGCTACTCCCGAAGAAGTTTTAGTACCATATATTGTAATAGGCACTGAGAAAGATAAAACTAAATATAAAATTGAACTTATTAATTCTGAAGTTTGGATAACCAATCCGGTAGTTCAATTCAAAATATACCCACAACCTTTGTATATTCCTGAGGCTTTTCTCAATGAGCGTTCATTGAATGTATCATACGAGAAAGAGAATGATATCTACAAGATAGATCTAAAAGGATTAAAAGTTGGGACGTACACGATAATATTGAAGATAGGAGATATGGTCTATCGAATAAAGGTAACTATCAGAGGAGGATTTAAAGAGAGGGATCTCCTATGAATGAGTTAGATGAAAAAATAAAAAGGGTATTCCCAGAAGAGTCTGTATTCAAAAGCCCAAAAGAGTATAGAGTATTCTCTGGATATAACCTACCTTCTTTTGTTAAAGATTGGATACTAAGGAAGTTTACAGATGAGTATGGAAATTTGGATGTAGATGCTTTAAAACTTTTTTTGAATACTCATATTGCCCATAAAAGGAGCAAAATAAAAGGAACTCTTTTAAACGATTTAAAGGAGGTCACATTACTTGCAAGAATTGTAGTAGAACCAGATATAAAGTCAGGGATATTGAGATTTTCTGTACCAGATATTGGTATAAAACTCAATGAAGGTAGGATTCCTCAATATATTGCTAAAAAGTTCCCAGAATTAAAAGGAGGGGAAGTTTGGGGTGTCGTTAAATTAGTTTATATTCCGCCTGAAGGAAAACAAAAAGGAGCAATAGAAATAGTTGACTATAAACCGTTTAAACCTTATGAAGTGGATGTAGAGTATTTCAGGGAGAAACGAAGAGAATTTTCTTTAGAGGAATGGATAGATGTTCTGATACGTTCTATGGAATACAACCCTGATGGTTTCGAATCGCTTTCTCAAAAGTTATTATTTCTAGCTCGGCTTCTCGTTTTTGTTGAACCAAACTTAAACATGATAGAACTCGCACCTAAAGGAACAGGTAAGTCTTATACCTTCAATAATCTAAGTAAATATGGCTGGGTTATAAGTGGTGGTGTTGTTTCAAGGGCAAAGTTGCTTTACGATGTAGCCCGTTCAACTCCTGGTATAATAACCCGCTATGATTTTGTAGTCTTAGATGAAATTGAGACTATAAAATTTACAGACCCAAGCGAATTACAAGGAGCTTTAAAAAATTATTTGGAATCAGGAAATTTTTCTGTGGCGAACTATAGAGGAGTTTCTTCTGCTGGATTCATGTTATTGGGAAATATCCCATTAACAAAAGATAGAAAACCACTACATAGCAAATATTTCGTTAATTTACCAAAGTTCTTTCAAAATTCTGCCTTGTTAGACAGATTTCATGGTTTCATTGAAGGATGGAAATTACCTAGAATGCGAGAAGATTTAAAGTTGAGAGGATATGCGTTGAATGTTGAATATTTCTCCGAAATATTACACAAACTAAGGACAGTACCAGATTTTGCTAAGGTAGTTGATTCTTTGTTGGATATACCCCAAAACGCGGATACAAGAGATACTAGGGCAATAGTAAAAATATGCACAGGATATTTGAAATTGCTTTTCCCCCACGTCCATGATAAAAATGACATTAGTGAAAAAGAATTTAAAACTTTTTGTTTAAAGCCAGCGATAGAGATGAGAAAAATTATTAAGAGACAAATAAGTTTAATGGATAGTGAATTTAACGATATTCTACCACAAATTAACGTTAATTACTAATTAGGCTTACTTGCTTTACAGCAGCGGCATTTTATATGTTTGGGCACCTATATCCTTCATGGGTTCTAATCAGCTGTATTGAAGGGATTTCCGCAAGTCCGTTATAATCCTAACCCTAAAATGCATTGATAGACAAAAACTTAAGTGCAAGGAGGGGTTTGATGAGTCCGTTTTC
>JAMOQL010000227.1 GCA_027064025.1 Bacteroidales bacterium | reverse complement strand
TATTTATTTCTAAATCATATTCTATTTGTTGGGTTTGTTTGGTAATAAATAATTGTTCTAAGGCTTTTAAAGTTTTCTCAGCTACAGGCTTAGGCATTACGTCTTTAACGTTTTTCCCAATGAAATGCTCTGTTATGTATCTATCTTCTTTATTTTTTGATGAAATCTGTTCTACGAATTGTCCTTTGTTATCAAAAATAAAAATTAAATTGGGGATAGATTCCAAAAGAATTTTATTTCGGCTTTCCAAGTCTATGTTCTTTTTTTCTAACGATATTCTTTTACTAATATCTCTAAGAGAGCCCATAATAACTTCTTCTCCTTTGTATTCTGTTATTCTACCATTGGCTTCTATATGTACAATGCTACCATTTTTGTGCAACATTTTCGATTGGAAATTATTTACAAATCCAGCCTTTTTAATATTTGTGATGGCTTTTTCAAAATCTTTTTTTGTTGGAGGATATATAAAATCTAAGAAAGATTTTCCTATTTGCTCTTTAACCAAGTAACCGAAAATACGTTCTACACTTTTGCTTAAATAAAGCTGTTTGCCTGTTTTGTCGAGAATAAAGATGACATCTATACTATTGTCGGTTATAAAATTATTTTGTTCCATAAGTTTTTTCTCTCGTATTTTGGAGAGGCGACTTTGGGCTACGGTTGTTGCTAACTGATATAAGAATTTTAGTGTGTCATCTAATTTAGTTGGGCTTATTATTGGCGTTTCTAATACAGCATCGAGGTATGCTTTGGGTTCAAATTTATAAGCTCTTGCTTGTTTAATAAAATAGTTCTTATCCGCTTTTTCGAAAAGAATTTGCCCCAAAAATATATTTGCAACATGCTTACTTTCAATAATAACAGGAACGGCTCCATTTATAAGACCATTTTTACATTGCTGGGTACATGTTTTATTATTTTGGGAGAGATCTTTTGTAAGTTTGTAATTACTTTCTATGCAGAATTGCTCACTAATTTCATTATTTCTATGGAACTGAGTGCATAGTTTGCTCCAACCAATTTCTACTAAGATTTTTTGTTGTGGGTAAGTTATTAAACTAATAGGTAATTTTGTTAACTCGTGAAAGTTAGTAAATAAAGACTCAATTTCCTGTGTATCAATAATATCTTCGAATCTATATTTATTATCAATTAACGCTTCTATAAGATGATCTAATTTTTTTGTCATATTAATAATTTTTGGGGATAAGCTGTAAATTCTTACCCTTTAAATTTACAAAAAAAATATTACTATATGTTAATTAATTAATGAAAAACAATAATGAATTTGATTAATCTTTGGTTTTAGACTAGAAAAATATAAAATTATTCTCTAAATAGAGTTTTTCTGTCATTTCGAGCGTAGTCAAGGAGTCAGGATGTTTTCCTTTTTTGTCATTTCGAGTGTAGTCAAAAAACTTGGGATGTTTTCCTGTCCGTTATTTCGAGCATAGTCAAGAAATTGATAATCTTTCTTTTTGTCATTTCGAGCGTAGTCGA
>JAMOQL010000226.1 GCA_027064025.1 Bacteroidales bacterium | reverse complement strand
TTTATCTCGAATAATCTCAAATTGCAACAACTCTTTTTCGCCACGACGAACAATATCAACAACTACTTTAGTACCTTTTTTTCCTCTAAGTTTTTTTACAACAGTACTATTTTGCAGACCTACACCGGCAACAGTGTCTCCATCGATAATTACAATTCTGTCTCCAGCTCTAATTCCTAATTTTTCGGATGGTCCACCTGCTATTGGCGACACAACCATCAAGGTATCATTAAGAATATTAAACTGCACTCCTATTCCATCAAAACTGCCCTGTAAAGGTTCGTTCATTCGTTTAATTTCTGCTTTACTAATATACACTGAATGCGGATCCAAGTCTTTAAGAATAGATACTATAGCATCCTCAACCAAACTTTCTTTGTTGACTGTATCGACATAAAAGTTATCTATTAAGCCCAACATCCTTGTAAACTTATAAGCCTGTTCGTCAAACGCTTGTGCATTAGCTAAAGAAGCTAAAAAAAGGAATAATACTGCTATTTTAATTTTCATATTATTATGATATTATTAATTATTAAAGTAAGATGCTAAAGTAGGAAAAAAATAGGGATTGAAGTTAATGTATTTGTTAAGCTTAGTTAAAAAATCCACACTACTAATATTCTGCATTTGCATTTCAAAAATGTAGTTATATTTATTTACCTTTACTGATTAAATATTAAGACAAGATAGAATGATACAATCGATGACTGGCTTTGGGAAAAGCACTTTTACTTACGAAAACAAAACTTATCATATAGAAATTAGAACTTTAAATAGCAAGCAAGCAGATTTCAATATTAAAGTTCCTCAAATATTAAAAGAAAAAGAAAATTCAATTCGAAAAATCCTCTCAGAAACTTTAGTACGTGGGAAAGTAGACTTTTATTTAAATTCAGAATATTTGAATGGAGACACTGGAAATTCTTTAAATAAAGATGCCATACAAAATTATATTTCGCAACTAGAATCGGCTTTAGCAGGAAGCTCTATTAAAGTTGACGAGACAGCATTACAATCCATTTTAAGAATGCCAGAGGTACTAGTCCCTGCAAAAGATGATGTTTCGAAAGATGAATGGTTAATGATTGAAAAACATATTTATTCAGCGACTTCTAATCTTTCGAATTACAGATTGGACGAAGGAGCAGTTTTAGAAAAAGATTTAACTCAACGAGTTAGAAGAATTGAGGAGCTACTTTTACAAGTCAATATCCCTGAAAAAGAAAGAGTTGAACGTGTAAAAGAACGCATCCAGAAACATCTAATTGAGGCTATTGAGAATGATAAAATAGACCAAAATAGGTTTGAGCAAGAATTAATATATTACCTTGAAAAATTTGATATTACAGAAGAAAAGATCCGACTGAAAACACATTGCGATTATTTCAAAGAAACGCTTCGACTAAATGACGCTGTTGGTAAGAAACTAAATTTTATATCGCAAGAAATGGGTAGAGAAATTAATACTTTGGGCTCTAAAGCTAATGATGCCAACTTACAAAAAATTGTAGTAGAAA
>JAMOQL010000225.1 GCA_027064025.1 Bacteroidales bacterium | reverse complement strand
TTCATGATGATATAATGAATGTTTTCTTTCCTGTAAATATAAATAAGAAAGTTATTGATTATATTACAAACTTTATAATTGAGCATTATGATAATGAAGAAAAACTAATAAAAATATTTAAAGTCATAACATACACATACACAGAATATCGGATTTTTTTCTTGAAAATCCTTTTAGGTCAAATTCAAAATATAGAACTAATTAAATCGCTTGAACTTATTAAGAGTTTTAAAAGTGGAGGAAGTTTGATCCCGTTATATGAGGCAGATAAAAAGTTTTGGAAGGAATTTGAAGAGTTGCTTTCTCATGATGTGAAGTTCTTAAAACTAAAGTTATGGACAACACAAGAACAGTCCAGTTGCGATAGTAGTATTGAAAGGCATAGGAAAAGTGATTTTATTAGAGACTTTTAGTATTAAAACTTAGATTTAATAATCTTATCTATTCTATTAAAAAGGTTCGCATTTTCATACCCTCTCTCCGCACTACTTATTCATAAGTTGTTAAAGACCAATCTTTTATAAGGTTGGTCTTTTATGTTTGCCAACTATTTGCCAACCAACTTAATATTTAGAACTTTAAATAAGTTGATTTCTCTTTTAAAAAAAGATTGATTAATCAAAAAAGTTCATTAATGATTATTCTTTTGTTATTTGTTTGATTATATAACTGTTCTAGAATCTCAATTTTATCTGCTCCTTTAGCCGAATGTAAAGCAACTCCCAGACTGTCAATATTATTGGCATTTAACCCAATAGATGCTAAGCATATTATATATATCAAGAAGTTTTTCATCAGAATACTTACAAAGTAAATTCTTTTATCTTAAAGAATAAAGGGAATTATTACCTTAAACCCAGAATTCCACCATTTTTAACTTAAAAATGTACCCTTCAATATCATCCCAAATACTCCCCATAACTTTTAATCGATAAATCACTAAACCCAATAGATGTAAATGCTAAAATAAACGCACTTGCGAGTCGTGCATTTGTAATTAATGGAATATTCAAATCTATAGCTGTTCTTCTTATTGTGTAATCGTTATTAAGCTCGCCTTCCGACAAGTTTTTAGGAATGTTTACTACAAAATCTATCTCTCCATCTTTCATCAAATCAACTACATTGGGCTTTAAATCAGTATCTGGCCAGTGTACAATAGATGCCTTAACATTATTCTTAGCAAGGAAATCAGCCGTCCCTTTTGTTGCATAAATTGGTAAGCCCATTTCTTGAATTGCTCTACAAGAGTTTAAAAGTTCGACTTTTGAACGGATATCACCACTAGAAACTAATACCTTTTTTTGTGGTATTTTATAACCTACCGAAAGCATTGCTTTTAGAATAGCCTCGTAATAATCATCTCCAATACAAGCAACCTCGCCAGTAGATGACATATCAACTCCCAAAACAGGGTCTGATTTAGATAATCGTGAGAACGAAAACTGCGATGCTTTTACACCAATATGCCCTAATTCAAATATTGATTTTTCTGGTTTTGCTACCTCCTCACCCAACATAACTTTAGTTGCCAATTCTATAAAATTTTGATCGGATACTTTCGATACAAAAGGAAAACTTCTCGATGCACGAACATTTGTTTCAATCACCTTAACATCATTATCTCTAGCTAAAAACTGCATATTAAAAGGTCCAGATAAATTTAGTTCTTTAGCTATTTTACCTGCCACATTTTTAATTCGACGTATCGTTTCAAAATAAATTTTCTGTGGAGGAAACACTAATGTTGCATCGCCAGAATGAACCCCAGCATATTCAATATGCTCCGATATAGCATACATCATTACTTCGCCATTTTTAGCAACTGCATCAAACTCAATTTCTTTGGCTTGCTCAATAAATTCGGATACTACAACAGGGTGTTTTTTAGAAACTTTTGATGCTAAAATTAAGAAATGCTCCAACTCCATTTTATTCGAAACTACATTCATAGCCGCACCCGAAAGCACATACGATGGTCGTATTAATATTGGAAAGCCAACCTCATCGGAGAAATTATAAATATCTTCTAAACTTGTTAATTCTTTCCATCTTGGCTGGTCTATCTCTAATTTATCGAGCATAGACGAAAATTTATTTCTATCCTCAGCTCTATCAATAGAAATTGGCGATGTCCCCAAAATATTTACACTTTCGTGATGTAAACGCAAAGCTAGATTATTGGGAATTTGTCCACCAACTGATACTATCACGCCTTTTGGAGTCTCAAAATCTATAATATCCAACACCCTTTCAAACGAAAGTTCATCGAAATAAAGTCGATCGCATATGTCGTAATCGGTACTTACTGTTTCGGGATTATAATTTATCATTACAGACCTATATCCCGACTTACCAACGGTATTTAAAGAATTTACGCTACACCAGTCAAATTCTACACTACTACCAATCCTATACGCCCCAGAACCAAGCACAATAACCGATTTTTTATCGTTTTCGTAATTAATATCCGACTCCGTTCCGTGATAGGTTAAATATAAATAATTAGTTTGAGCAGGAAACTCTCCAGCAAGTGTATCTATCTGTTTAACAGAGGGAACAATATTTTGTTGTTTTCTGTAATTTCTTACTTTTATTAAGTCGTCATCAATATTACTATCTGAGCTTTTTAACACCATTCTGGCCAACTGAAAGTCAGAAAACCCTTTTTGTTTAGCATCTAAAATAGTTTTGTTAGTCAATTGCTCCATAGAGTTATACTCTGATAAAGCAATTTCAGTATCGGTAATATTTTTAAGCTTACTCAAAAACCAATTATCTATTTTAGTAAGTTCGTGAATTTTATCAATTGAGAAACCTTGTTTTAAAGCATCTGCAATAATAAAAATTCGCATATCGGTCGGTTTATTCAGCTCCTGCTCAATATCCTTAATTTCAAAATCTTTATTTGCTGTAAAACCGTGCATCCCTTGTCCAATCATACGCAAGCCTTTCTGAATAGCCTCTTCGAAACTTCTTCCTATGGCCATTACCTCGCCAACACTTTTCATCGACGAACCAATTTCGCGAGTAACTCCTGCAAATTTGGTTAAATCCCAACGTGGAAGTTTGACTACAATATAATCGAGCGAAGGCTCAAAAAATGCTGTTGTAGTTTTAGTTACGTTATTTTTAAGTTGATGTAAGCCATAACCTAAACCCAACTTTGCAGCCACAAAAGCAAGCGGATAACCTGTTGCCTTCGATGCTAATGCCGAAGAGCGAGAAAGCCTTGCATTTACTTCAATCACACGATAATCCTCTGAATTTGGGTCTAAAGCATACTGTACATTACACTCGCCAACAACGCCAATTTTTTTAATGACTTTAATGGCAATCTCCCTTAATTTATGATACTCAGAATTACTTAAAGTTTGTGACGGAGCTACAACAATACTCTCACCTGTATGAATTCCTAGCGGATCGAAATTCTCCATATTACAAACGGTAATACAGTTATCAAATTTATCGCGAACTACCTCATATTCTACTTCTTTCCAACCTTTTAACGATTCCTCAACTAAAACCTGTGGCGAGAAAGAGAAAGCTGTTTTTGCCAATTCTTGTAACTCATTATCGTTATTACAAAAACCACTTCCTTGTCCTCCAAGTGTATAAGCTGCACGCAAAATTACAGGATAACCAATTTCGTTTGCTGCTTTTGTTGCATCGTCAATGCTTGTTGTAGCAATACTTATGGCTGTTTTAACATTTATTTCGTCTAATTTACGAACAAATATTTCTCTATCCTCGGTATCAATTATAGACTGAACTGGAGTTCCCAGAACTTGAATATTATACTTCTCAAAAATTCCTTTTTGGTATAATTCTACCCCACAATTTAGAGCTGTTTGACCGCCAAAAGCCAATAAAATACCTTCTGGTTTTTCTTTTTTTATTATTTCTTCAACAAACTCAGGAGTTACGGGTAAATAATAAATTATATCTGCAATTTCTTTCGATGTTTGAATTGTAGCTATATTTGGATTGACTAAAACTGTTGTAACGCCTTCCTCTTTTAAAGCCTTTAATGCCTGAGAGCCCGAGTAATCGAACTCTCCAGCCTCACCTATCTTTAATGCTCCAGATCCTAATATTAATACTTTCTTCATTTTTGTTTTTTTTTTGAGTTACAAAGAGAATTTATTACTCTGTTGATTTATTCTTTTTAACTTTTTAACTTCATCAACAAATACATCAAACAAAAATTCGGTATCGGTTGGCCCTCCAGATGCTTCTGGGTGAAATTGAGTTGAAAAGAAAGGCTTATTTTTATGTTTTAATCCTTCATTTGTATTATCATTAAGGTTTATAAAAAGATTTTCCCAATCCTTATTTATTGAATTATCATCAACCGCAAAGCCATGATTTTGAGATGTTATATACGCTTTATTTGTTCCTACTTTTAACACAGGTTGGTTATGACTACGATGTCCATATTTTAACTTGTAAGTTTTTGCGCCTTCTGCCAAAGCCATAAGTTGATGCCCCAAACAGATTCCAAAAATGGGTTCATCGTTATCAAAAGCTAATTCAAGATTTTTTATTGTTGGAACACAGGTTTCTGGATTTCCTGGTCCGTTTGAAATAAACAAACCATCATATTCTATTTGAGAAATATCATAATCCCAAGGCACTCGAATAACTGTTACATCTTGCGCAAGCAAATGACGGATAATATTATTTTTTACACCGCAATCGATAAGCAAAATCTTGGTTTCTCCATCGCCATAAGTTTGAGGCTTTTTTACACTTACCAGATCAACCAAATTATCTTGGTTAGGATCGTAAAAATCCACATCAACATCATCAATAATAATTTTACCCAACATAGACCCTTTTTCGCGAAGAATATGCGTAAGCTTACGAGTATCAATACCATAAATACCTGGTACTTTATTTTCTGCCATCCATTCGTCTAAACTTTTTTCGGCATTCCAATGGCTAAACTCGTGCGAATATTCAGAAATAAGCAATGCAGAAGCCTGAATCTTATCCGACTCATAAAATTCGAGCATACTATCTTGCTCTGCCTTATTTGGCACACCATAATTCCCTATTAATGGATAAGTTGCCACCAACAACTGACCTTTGTATGAAGGGTCGGTTAAACTCTCGGGATATCCTGTCATAGCAGTATTAAAAACCAGTTCTCCAGATATCGACTTTTGATAACCAAAAGCAAAACCTTCGAATTGAGTCCCGTCTTGTAAAACTAAATATGCTTTTTTCATTCGTTAAAATTGTTTCAAAAAAAAACCTTGAAAAAATCAAGGTTTTAAAATATTAATAATGTTTGTAAACTCCTTACTTAAAGAATCGACAAATTCCTGTTTATTTATATTCTCTTGTATGACAATCAGAACCGTATCGTTACCCGCAATTGTTCCAACGACACAGTCTATATTTCTTTTATCTATTATTGCCCCAACACTATTTGCAAAGCCAGACAGCGTTTTTAACACTGCCATATTCCTTGAAATCTGAAGCGAAACTACTGAATTTAGGTCACTTGGATTAGTTTGCATCTCCACTTCATCTTCTGTATTATCAATAAAATAAATATGTCCAAAATCTTTATCGTATTTTGTACCTACATTCAATTCTTTTAAATCGCGAGAAAGTGTGGCTTGCGTTAATGAGAAACCTCTTTTTACAAGAATATTTAACAATTCTTCTTGTTTAGAGATTTTATTTAAAAACAAAATCTCTTTTATTGCAATAAGTCTTTTTGTTTTACCACGCATATTTATACATTATTTTTGCAAAGATATGCATTATTTATGAAAGCAAGATAATTTCTGATTAAAAAAAGAAATAGAATAAAGGTCAAATCGTAGAATAATACACTTTTGAAGTAGCTGGTTCGAATCTACTAACTTTTAACATTCTTCAAACATATTAAAAAAGAAAAACTAGTTCTCATTTTGCCCCCAAACATCGATAGATAATGAATCTACAATTCTAATATCAGTAAAAGCACCTTGAGAAAAATATTGATAATCTGAAGAATTATGATTATTGAAAGCTCGAAATTTAAAAGTTCCACTCACCAATTTGTTACCTTCGTCCAATTTAGTTAATTCTAAATCTCCAGATTGACCATAAGGATCTGGATTATTCTTAGTCCAGTACACTAGAGAATCTAATCGTGAAGAAAAATCATAACTAGCAAAATGAGTCGAAGTATTGGTCATTACATATGTTTTACCAACAGGCTCATTATTAAATAATTTTATCTGTAAGCAAACCAAAGTTTTATTATTAGCCTCAGCATAAATAGTTAAATAATTGTTAGAAAGCACAGCTTCTTTTTTAACAGCATTCCAAGCCTCCCCTTCCAAATTAGCAACAAAAGTATTTGGACTTGTGTCTAACCCCAAATCGTCATCATCGTTTGTGGAACACGAGTTTACAGAAAAAACTAGTATAATTGAAAATGCTAAAAGAATTAAGTATCTCATAATATGAAAAATTAGTGCTTCTTAATAATAAAATGCGAATTTACAAAAAATTAGAAGACTCTAAAATAAATAATATTAAGGATTCAAAAGCATACAAATCAAATTATTAAAAAGCCCATGCAAATATTATTCTTAGAACAAACTAAAAATCGATTCCAACTCCAACCATTATTTTTTCTTGGAATTGCAATCCCTTAGTATACCCAATCTGTTTATAAACTCCATTATCAAAATCATTTATTGGAATAGAGGCATCGTCATCGTAAATAAAATGTAATGATATTAGAGCCTTAACAAATTTATTTATCTTAAAATTAAAATCTGATTTTAATTCAAAATCTACATTTTCTGGATTCTTCTCATAATTACTAAACAAAGTCAGATTATTTTCGAGACTAATATTTTCAAACAACTTTATTTTTTGATAAAAAGTTAAATACGCTCCTATTTCCTTATAAATTCTTTCGCCTTTCTTTAATCCAAATTTAGTTTCGTCTACATCTCCCTCTTTTACCACCAAAGTTGTTTTCGATGTTATTGGAGATAACATTACTTTGAAAACCTCATTAGGTTTATAATTAAGTCCTATAGAGAAAATAATATATGCTGGCGACAGAAAATTTGAAACCTTTACTGAATCGTTGGGATACTTATAACCTGGCAGAAGTTGTGTTTTAAAATTAAATAACGCATTGTAATAAACCTTTCCTGTTGCTTTATATCCATAACTAGAATTTATTTCAATATAATCATCTGTAGTTCTGTACTGAATCGTATTATCTTGGGGCACTCCCATAAATAAAAACCCGTAATTCCAGTTCAGTTGATTATCCCAAATCTGTTTCTCCTTTTTATATTTGGCTTTGACTTCTGTTTTTGAAAGGAAAGAAAAAACATTATCGCCTCCTTTTGCCCAATGGAATTGAGCTCCTTGCGATATATAAATATACGTTTTTCCCTCTATAGTCCAATGCTCCTTCCAATTTATATTTAATGAATCAGAATTAACTTGCGCCCAAGACATCAAGTAATAACACAATAAAACAACTACAACAACAGTCTTTCTCATACAGATAATTTCTATTTGCAAAAGTATGGATTACCAACAAAATCAATACCAAAAATTCCGACTGTATTTTTAAGTTTTTTAACATCATTTACTTTTTCTCTCTAGAAATTTCAATTACTTTTAGAGTGTTAATAATTATAAATATTAAAAAAGAATACCATGAATAAAAAAATACTTATTATAATTGGAGTTGTTGTTCTCGTTATCATTATACTATATCGCTTGTTTGCTGGTTCATACAACAAGATGGTCAATACAGAACAAGAGGTAAAAAGCCAATGGGCCAATGTGGAAAATGTTTACCAAAGACGTTCCGATCTAATTCCAAATTTAGTGAATACTGTAAAAGGATATGCTTCGCACGAAAAAGAAACTTTAACAGCTGTTATAGAAGCTAGATCTAAGGCTACTTCGGTAAATATCGATGCAAATAAATTGAATGCAAATACTTTTGCACAATTCCAACAAGCACAATCGGGATTAACAGGAGCGTTGTCTAAATTAATGGTCGTAATGGAACGATATCCTGATCTAAAAGCCAATCAGAATTTCTTAGAATTACAAGCTCAATTAGAAGGTACTGAAAATAGAATTGCTGTTGAGCGTAGAAAATTTAACGAAACAGTAAAACTATACAATAAAACAATATTAGGATTTCCGAATGCTATTTTCGCAAATATGTATGGTTTCGAGGAAAAAGATTTCTTTAAAGCTGAAGAAGGTGCTAAAACTGCTCCAAAAGTA
>JAMOQL010000224.1 GCA_027064025.1 Bacteroidales bacterium | reverse complement strand
TGTTCATTTTGGTTGAGGTTGAGAGTTGAGGGTGAAACTTTTCCTAACTTATATCTTAAAAATCTTCTCTATTAAACTTTTCTTCTTAGGTTTATCTTCTTCAGCATAATAATTACCATAGCCATAACCGTAGCCATAACCATAACCATAGCCATAACCGGAACCGTAACCATAACCATAGCCATAACCGGAATAATAAGAACCAGTTTCATGATTCATATCATTAATAACAATTGATAATCTCTTAATCTTTTCAATTTGAGAAACCTCTTTTAAAGTATTTAAAGCACTTTTGGTAGTATAGTCTTGGCGTACAATATAAATAGAAACATCAGATCTCTCCATCATAAAAACAGCATCTGTTACTAATCCTATTGGAGGAGTATCAATTATTACTACATCATACTTTTCTTTCATCTTTTCAATTAAATTACTCATCGCTTTACTTTCAAGTAATTCGGATGGATTTGGAGGAACAGGACCAGCAGTAATAATATCAATATTATCATAAGCTGTTTTTTGGATTATTTGTTCCAATGATGCCCTGCCAATAAGATAAGTTGTTATTCCCCTATCATTATTAATTTGAAAATCATCAAATATTTTCGGTTTTCTTAAATCACATCCTAATAACACAGTTTTCTTACCTGAAATAGAGAAGATAGAGGCTAGATTAATAGAATTAAAAGTCTTCCCCTCACCACTAAAAGTAGAAGTAACTGAAATTACCTTCTTCTCATTTTCATGAGCCATAAATTGCAAATTTGTTCGAATAGATCGATATGTTTCTGCTAGTACTGACTTCGGCTTATCTAAAACAACCGTATTACCGGAAGAAGCATAGTGACCTACTACACCAATTATTGGAACATTCTCAACAATTGATTCAATATCCTTCTTACCACGTACTTTATCATTAAAGAAATCTTTTAAAAATATAAAACCAATTGGAATTATTAATCCCAATAAAAAAGCGATTGTATAATTTAAAGATTTCTTTGGGTAAACCATAGTTGCTCGACGTGCTTTGTCAATTATACTATAATCAGACACATTACCGGCACGAGTAACTCCACTTTCGACTCTTTTTTCTAATAATAAAGAATATATTTGTTCATTTACTTTATATTGTCTATTGATATCAACAAGTTCTCTCTCCTTCTCCGGTAAAGACTCTATATTTTTTTGAACCAAAGCAATTTGTTGATCTATACTTGCAATCTGTATTTTAGAGGTTTCTTCAATGTTTTTAATATTTTCAATTAAAGCTCTCTCAGTATTACGAATCTTCATTTCTATCTGTTTTGCAACAGGATTCTCTGTTGTTGAAGAGGCCGCAAATTCATTGCGTTTCATATAAAGAGTATTAAGTTGAGTTACCAGATTTACCAGCATAGGATCATTTATATCTAATATTGAAGGCGCTACCATACTTTCTTTATCACTTAATCCACGCTTCATATACTCCTTTAAATATTTATAATAATCAGCCTGTAAATCTGCCGTAGCTTTTTCTTTATCTAATTCATATATTCTGTCAAAAGTTTTTGAACTAACATCAGAAACACTTAACATTTGATTCTCTTGACGATAATCTTCCAATCTTAATTCTGATTTCTTTAAACTATCTGTAATTCCTTTTAACTGGCTATCTATAAATAATATAGCGTTTTCAGATTGTTTATTTTTAAAGTCTAGATTATATTGCACATAGGCATTAGTAAGCGCATTAACTAAATTTACAGCTCTAGCAGAACTTTTATCAGTAATAGAGATTAACACCACTGTAGCATCATTATGCATGGGTTTAACTTTATATTTACTATTATAAGTAGCCGATAATCCATCCAATGAATTCATATAGAAATAGAACTCTTTATCGTCATTATATGGTTGATTATAAATAAGTTTAAAACTGAAAGCTTCGGTAGTTATTAGTTCTCCAAAATGATATACTTTATCAATCCCATCTTGTAAATTAGCTGTTAACTTTGTATTATCTTCTGTCCTATAATCATAAAGTGATATTTTTTCTACAGGTAAAACTTTTAACCTATATTCTTTATCAGAAATTAACTCAACATCAAACTTAAGTCCAATAGCTTGCAAATGACTTGTATCTATTACTACAGTAAAGGGACTACGACTAAACATTTGATTTTCTCTAAGCTTTCCATATCGGAAATATGAAACCTGCCAATTAGTATGACTAATAGCATTCCGAGTTAAATCAAAAGATCGAAGAATTGCCATCTCATTCTCAATATTTACCGGTTGTTTAAACATCGACATGGGATTGAAAGGATTAATATTCTGATTATCCGTCATTATCAAAACTTTTGAACTGGCTTTAAATTCGGGATCTGCATATTTATTAAATAAATAAGCAACAGTCAAACTTAATCCAATGGTGATAATAAACAGCTTCCAATAAGCTAAAGCCTGAAATAAAAGTGCTTTAATATCTATTGAATCCTCTTGGAAATTTTCAATATTTGGTTGATTCTCCATTTATATATTTATTTCGTTTTAAGTATCATAAAATTAATTTTGCAAAGGTCGCTAAAAATAGACAAGGTTAAAAAAATTAGAAAATGAGATTCTTTTAATTATCAAAACTTTGTTCAATTTAGTTAATATTAAAATGTTTTAATTAAAGCCATCAATGCTATAAACGTAGTTAATGAACTAAGGATAAGCGCATAAGGGAAGGTTTCAAAACCCCATGTTTTAGCATTCAATGATTCTACATAAACAATATCATTGGGTAAGAGATTAAAATCTGATGTTTGCAATAGATTCTTATCAAGGAGATTAACATATTTAATATGTTCTTTCCCATTTTCTTCTCTAATAATCATTATTTTTGTTCTATTACCATAGGCTGTCATATCTCCGGCCAAAGCCAAAGCCTCCATTATATTTAACTGAGACACATAAGGATTATATCTTCCTGGACGCTTAACTTCCCCCAGCAGAGTAATTTTAAAGCCTGATAATTTTAATGTAATTGAAACATCATTAAGATATTTTTTCAAAACTTGTTCTATAGTTGCACTAGCTTCTGTAATATTTAAACCTGAAATTTTAATTTTACCGGCAACAGGTAATTGTATAGTCCCCGAATCTGAAATTGTATAAGAATTCAGATAAAGGCCTAAATCAGAATTAAAAATATTTGAATTAGCATCACTGCTATTAAAAAAAGCATAAGTTCTTGGATCAACGCTATTTACCTTAAGATATATTTCATCCTTAGCCTTAAGCCTATATGTTTTATCAATTTTATTATTAGTAGTAGTATCAATACTTGATTCTTTTTGTTCCTGCAAATAACGAAGTTTTCGCTGTGGAATACAAGAAGTAACACTTAGTAAAATTATGTATAATAACAGGTAAATTAATTTTGTTTTCATTATGATTTGATTATATGATTTGTTCTTTTCAATTACGCTTAACCTTCAATAAACTCCGGCATCACCTTGAACTAAAATATTTCTTATATATTAAATTATTTAAAGAGGTGCAAATTTACAAGAATTAAGTTTAATATCAGATATATATCTTTTTTTGTAAAATACCTTAATTAACACTTACACAAAGAGACTATAGAGAAGGTCCAAAAAATTTTCTCATATCACACTAAGTCATAATACTAATATTATAATCTGTGAATATCTGATTAATCCTTATCATCTTCGTTCTATTTAAAAGCCAAGGTTAAAGCCTACACCAAAAGTATTCTGTTTGCCTTGGTAAAATGGACTTGTAAATCGATTCTGATATTCTTGTGCTGTTATTCCATTTAAATCGTAACCTTGAATGTTTGTCTGAGTAAAATATAATTTAATAAAAACATCATTTAATATTTCATAAGTAGCATAAATCCCAAAAGTATGATTATCCCAGGTTTTATTTTTTAAAATAGGAATTTTTACCGGATTATAACCAGAATTAAAATTATAATCGAAATCGTCGCCATGTCTAGCATAAAAATACTCTCCCTTTAAATAAAGTTTAGCAATTGGTTTCCATAACAATGCAATATATGTTTCATCAGAATTATCAATAAGATAATGACCCAGGTTAAATTTATTTGAAGCATAAGTAAGTCCTGATACGGTATGCTTATAAGTCATAGGGTTATTACGAGTATATTCAAATATCATCGAGACATTCTTAAGTGGCCAATTACTTAATTTAAATCCCACCTTATAACTCATAAAATTATGTAGGCTGTCATTACCAAATCTTTCTTTTTTGAACTCATCCAGATATAAAGTTCCATATAAGTGAAGGTGTTTTATTTTTCTTATACTTAGGTTAGCAAACATCTGAGAGTTTTGATTTTCTATTCCATGATTAAGTGTATGATCTATGGACTTAAAAAACATTATTGGAATAAAATAGGCCGGATGTGGTCCATTTAAGTCTGTATAAATAATTGAATTACCTACAGAAAAATTTATCCCTCTCCAAGGAATAAAAGTAAATAAATTTGTAGCAATAAACTTTGGTCGATATACTTCTTTATATCTCCCTGTAGTAGCCATATAAGATCTTGACGAGTCCACATCTTCACTTACAAGCCAACCATGATGGTAGTTAAAGTCAAACCACTTAACCGGCTTAATATGCAGCTTTAACATTGCATAACTAGGTGTTCTTCCTGAAAGTATATTTGCTCCATGGTAATTGTCACCCACTTGAATATGATCTTTTACTAAACCTATATCTCCCCAATCCCATGCATAAGTAACTCCACCACGCATTTCAGAATAATCACCACCCGGTCTTCCTCCTTCACCAATTTTATATGTACCACCCTCCTCTTGCGTAAAATATGTGGGATAAGCCATTATTTCAGTAATTGAGTTGTCCCGAAGGGAAGCATAAAAACTCCAATGTTTTCCAACTGTAGCATACGCCCCAATCCCTCCCCAAAAGTGGCGAACCGATCCGCTATCATTAGTACGATAATCAACACCCCAAATTGGTTTTATTGCAAAAGTAAATTGCTTATCTTTATAGAAATATCCTAATTGATCTAATTGTGCAGCTGACTTTATAGTCCATTTACCCATAAGATTAAGCTTGGATTCACCATAGGGATTAATGGTATCCGTAGATACAAACTGATATTCCTTAAGGTAAAACAATATTTGTTTTTTTATACGTACAGATAAGCCTTCTGCTGTATATGATTCTTTTAACCAATTATAAACTTGCTGCTTAGAATATGGTTTCACCGCTGAGTTTATTTCGATTATTTGTTCGTTGGCTAGTTCGTCTATGAAATCGTAGAGCTCTGTTTCTGATATATGAACTGGAGTAGATTGTGAGAAAACAAAGGGAGAAAGAAAAGAAAAGAAAAGTAAGAAAATTGAATGTTTCATATTTAATAGTTGTTACACAGAGATTCTCAAAGGAGTCACAAAGGAAGCACAAAGAATTATAGGATAATTTGTTATGTTAGTTATTCGCAAGCTCATAATGTGATACCACGAATGCGCGAATTAATAAAATTATTCGCGCTGCTCATTGTCTTGATACGAATAATAACTTGCGTGGCAATTTTATTAATAAACTAATCTTTTATAATTTAATCTTAATTCGCCAAAATTAACAAGTAACCCTAACTTTTTTCCACTTACTTTTAAGTAATTAATGGTTTGAGCTATATGTTCATCAGCAATATTTTTTACTGATTTTATTTCTAATATTATTTGATCTTCTATTACAAAATCTGCATAGAAAACATGTGGAAGAATTATTCCTTTATAGTTCACTTCATATTTTTTCTCACAAGTAAATACAATTCCACGTTTTTAGAATTCATATTCTAAAGCATCTTTATATACAATTTCTAAAAAAACCAGCACCCAAATTATTATGCACTTCCATGCAAACACCTATTATTTTATATGCTCTTTCTTTATCTATTATTTCTGACATATTATTATTCGTGCATTCGTGGCATTAACCAAAACTCTCTCGCTCTCAACTCTCTCCCATTCTCTCCTCTACTTTTATCTTAACCTTTTTATTCGTGCATTCGTGATTTTCTTTAAGTATCTCTGTAATTACTTTGTGCTATAACTATTTCTTAGTTTGACCGTGCTCGTTTAAAAACAATATTATCAAAAGCTTTCCAGAAATATCTCCAGTCTGTTAAAAATGGATGCTTATCGTATGCATCGAGATATCTTCGTTCTGATTCTACAATTTCATCAAATTCTTTAGGTAAATCATAGTAGAAAGGAGGTACTAAACCGGGACGATATTTTTTTCTTCTTTCACGAAAGTCTTCAGGATAAAGACTTAAGTAATGTTCGCTTAAAGGCCTAACTCCTACTATTTTTAAATCTCTTTTCAACCAATTAATAAGCATTGGCAATTCATCTAACCAAAATTTCCTAAGAATTTTACCGATTGTGGTTATTCTAAAATCATTTTTAAACTTTCCTCCTTCCTGTAAAGCATTATGCTTATATATATATTCCTGAAGATATTCAGAATAAGCGTGCATTGTTCTTGCCTTATAAACTTTAATCTGCTTTCCACCTTTACCAAGGCGTTTTAATTTAATCAATGGTCCATAGGTCGGACTATAATCATAAGCCGGTTCTTTAACTTTTCTTGCGACAAAATGCAGTCTATTCTCAAAGAAATCTTCATCAATTATCTCAAATCCGCAGGAATATAATCTGCCAAAACTTTCTGCTTTTGATAATACTCTGTTTTGTCCTCTGGTAAAGAAAAAATAAACCTTCTTTAATCCCCAGACCTTAGGGCTAACTCTTTTAACAAAAAAATCCACAGTATATACTGCCCAATTTATAACTGGAGGATATTTTGCAAGTATTCTTTTCTTTCTAAGCCAATAGGTTTCAACATTACCAATAAATAATCCTCCAAAATCTAATTTTGAATTTGCGGCTTCAAAAAATTTATTTATTCTTCTAATATCATTAACTTTTTTTAAATTTATTATAACATTAAAAGAATCCTGAAATTGCTTCTCTATATTAAAAGTTGTTGTTGTTGCAACAACAAGGGTATCCTCAGATTCTATATCAATTTGCTTTGAAATAAAATTATAAGATTTCTCCGAGGTTTCTTGTATTATTAGATCTTTCATGGAAAGGGGGACGGGGAGGTTTTAAAGTTTAATGTTTAAAGTTTAAAGTTTAAAGTTTGTTTAAAGTTTGTTTAAAGTTTAATGTTTAAAGGGATTTTACTTCTTTTTTTCGGCTTTTACACATATTGCTCCTAAAATATTTTTAAGTTCTTGTGATTCTTGGATTAGTTTATTCCCCATTTCTTCATGGGATTTATTTTCATTTATTCCATTTACTACTTTTAACCAATAATTAGATTCTCGCATCTCTTTTAATGATATTCTTACCTTGCTTATAAAATCAGCTCTGCTTGAAGCCCCTTGAGCTTCCTCATAGTTGGCTCCTGAGGATGTTGATGACTTAACTAATTGGTGCTTTATAATTCTATATTCCTCATTATTTGGCAGCTTCCTCAAAAAAATAATAATCTGTATTGCAAAATCTAACAAGCGTTTTGATAAATTTTTCTCGTTCATTTTGTAAAGAGTAAAGTTTAATGGGTAAAGTTTAAAGGGTTTCTACTTCTTTTTTTCGGCTTTTACACATATTGCTCCTAAAATATTTTTAAGTTCTTGTAATTCTTACACCATTTTCTTATAAAACCATAAACTTACGGACATCAAAAGTTTCATTAGACTTTATATATAAAATGTATTGTCCTGACTCAAAGTCATTAGTACTGATGCTAATTTGATTTAATCCTTTAATTGCTTTATACTTATATTCTTGAATAATATTTCCTTTAATATCTGATAATTGCAACTCAATATCTTGTGAATATGGGACAATAACATCAATAAATAAATTATCTGTTACGGGATTAGGATAAGTTTGTCCTATCCAAAATTCATTTGAAATATCTTTACAAAGAGAATTATTAGTATTATTCTCATCTTTTTGACTCGATTCTTCAGGAAGTTCTGCTCTAACACAAAAGTACTTTACACTCTGATTATTACTAATTTGTGCTTTAGATATAAAATTGTAATCAACACTCTCTCCTGCAAGTAAACTACCCGTCCATGTTTCATATATTTCTGTGCCTGAATTGTATTTTGCAAATAGATTTAGTTTCTTTAACTTTTGTTTTCCAAAATTTGTAATCTTACATGAATAAGAAATAAATCCCTGATTTACTTTAGCCCTTATTTCTGTAACAGCAACATCTATAGCTGCATAAACAACAT
>JAMOQL010000223.1 GCA_027064025.1 Bacteroidales bacterium | reverse complement strand
GATTTTAGTTCTCATAAAATTAATTCTAGAATTATCAAAAAAACGCTCTTTACTTATAAAAACTTTCTAATCCATTCTTCAGTATCTGCATTATTAAACAATTTATCAATTCAACTTCCTACATTCTTTTTAAAAAATTATTACAACACAGCATCCGTAGGTCAATACTTTCAATCTTATAAATTATTAACACTACCCAACTCATTAATAGCCAAAGCATTTGGAAGTGTTTTTGCTCAAAATGCTTCACAAAGAATAAAAAACAAATTACCAATAAATGATATTGTATTATCTCTATACAAAAAATTGGTATTAATTAGTTTCATCCCTTTTGCTATTCTTGCTTTGTATGGCGATGTCATTTTTTCGTGGATTCTCGGGCAACAATGGGTAGAATCTGGGAAATTTGCTCAAATCATTTCTCCTTGGGTATATATCAACTTTATCGTATTACCTTTTACTTATTTATTTGAAATATTTCAAAAGCAGAAACACTTTTCTATTTTTAACCTAGTCCTATTAGTTTCTAGGCTTATAGCCTTAATAATTGGATATTATTTTAAAGATATATATTTATCAATACTTCTTTTTTCTATAGCTAGCTTCTTTACTTATGGAGGAATGTTATTTTATATTTTTAAGTTAACAAAAGTTAGAGGCTTCATCAATTATATCCTCTATATTATCCTTTTTGTATCTATGACTGTTTTATTATATACTTTTAAATTATGATAATAACATTTGTAACGATAATTTGTGTATTATTTTCTATGTATCTTTTTAAGTCTGCATCAGGATCTATCTCTTTATTGCATTTAAATACAGTATCTTACGTTATGTATTTTCAGATATTTACCATGGCAGTGGTTGGCTCAGTATTGGTTGCTAACAATATGGTCGATTATCATTATATGATTTCCCCAGTAAGTAACCAAACCAAATTTTACGCATGGATTGGAGTAATGTATTCAATAATTGCCATGCCTCTAGGTATGATTCTGCTGAATAACCTCTTAAAAGTTAAACATATTCAACAAAAGCTTTCGGATTATTCGAAAGCAGAAATAGAAAGTTGGTTTAGTTCAAATAATCAAAATCACATTTTATTAGGCTTAGCCATTTTCTCAACCATCATCTTAATTTATGTACTCACAGCAAACAATATTATTCCAATTATAGAACTTCTAAAAGGACATAAAGATACTGCTGCTATAGGTCGTATTACCGTTCGAAGAGAATTTGGAGGAATCGAATATATTAAAAATCTATTTGGTTTAGTATTAATCCCAATATTTGCTTATTATTCATACATTCTTTGGAATAAAAATAAATCTTTAGTAAAATTGATCTTAATGCTTATTTTAAACTTTAACGCATTATTGTTACTAGTTTATGATACCCAAAAAGCACCATTTGTATTTTTCTTGTTTGGATATATTATTATTTTTACTTTTACTAAAAATGGAATTAGTAAATTCAAACTCATACTTTTTTCCTTTATAGCCTTACTTTTAGTCGTTTTAGGTTATTACTTAACTGGAGGAAGAGGTTTAGAGCAGCTTACAGATCCTACATCGGCTTTATATGGTCGGATTTTTATATCAGGATACGGAGGCTATGTATTATCCCTTCATTACTTTCCTGATATTATTAAAGAATCAACAACTTTTATTGGAGTTCCTCATGCAATCTTAGACTTTTTTCATATCCCATCAGTCGAATCGGCTCGTTTACTTATGGAAAAGGTTAATCCTGAAGGAATAAAAGATGGCCATGCCAATCTTATTTCTAGCTATTATTTAGGCGAAGCATATGCCAACTATGGAATACTCGGAATAATCTTCTCCCCTTTTATTGTGGGTTTTGTAGTACAATCAGTTCACTTATTTTTATTACAATCTAAAAAAAATCCTTTGTACATAGCTTTTTATGCATTTATTACTGTAAAATGGTTGTTAAATACCGGTTTTGTTAGTTTTTTATATCTCAAAATAATTCTTTATCCTTTTATTTTATTATTCTTTGTAAAATTATTTCTGAATACAATTAAAAAATGGACTCAAGAAAAAACATATTAATATTATCTTATTTCTTCAAGCCTTTTCCTGGAGTCGGCGCTAAGCGAACTACATATTGGTTTGAACGCTTATCAGAAGTATATAACACAACTGTTTTTACTGCTACCAAACAAACAAAGAAAGACGAACAGATAATATATGTTGCACCAGAAAAGAAGAATAGTATACTGTCAAAGATAATTAAAGACGAGGGTGTCAAATGGATCAATCCAATTAAAAAAGAGCTTCTCAAAAATAATAAAGAGTACGATTATATCATCATTTCTGGTGGACCATTTATGCATATGCTTATTTCTAAGTTTCTAAAAAAGAAGTTTCACTCAAGAATTATTCTCGACTTTAGAGATCCATTTTATGCCAATCCAAGGTTTAATACTAATTTTATTAAAGATCGTATAAAATTATTCTTTCAAAATAGATTTCTAAAATATTCAGATGAGGTAATTACAGTAAATGATTATTGTGCCAAGTTAATTAGTTTTGATAGTATTAATATTATTGATAATGGTTATGATGATAGTATTAAAACAACTAATAATAAAATAATAAAAAAGAAACTAATTAGTATTGGAAGATTAGACACAGAATTTAATATCAATTATTTCAATCAGTTGATGTCCGAAAACTCTGACTATAAATTTTATTATTACGGTATAGATTCAGACTTATTTAGAAATTCAAATAGCAATAATTTATATTCTCCAATAGACTACAAATCCGTACTCGATGAAATCTCTAGTTCAGAAATTTGCGTTCTTTTTACTACAGGTTTGCCCTTCGAATCGACTACCAAAATATTCGATTTTTTGGCATTTAATAAAAAAATATTAATCATTACCCAAGCAGAACCACAAACAGGAAGTTTGCATCAAATTACTAAAGATTACCCCAATGTTAAATGGGCAAAAAATAATTTAATGAATATTTCACAAGCTCTTACAGAATTACACAAAACCGATACTGTACCTTTTGATACTTCGGTATATTCAAGAAATAATGGGTTTCAAAAACTTTTTAAATTAATCGAAGAATGAAAGTCATATTATTAGCTGATTCAAATAGTACACACACCATTAAATGGGCCTTATCACTTTCTAAAAGAGGTATCAACATCTATATATTTAGCTTAAGCAAGCTAATTGTAAATTCGTATAAAAACAGCAAGAATATTGAGATAAAATCAGCCAATCAAATTGTAAAATATGAAGAAGGTAAATTATCAAAAATTAAATACCTTAAAATTGTACCCATACTTAAAGAATACATTTCGAAAGTTCAACCAGATGTTGTCCACGCCCATTATGCTTCTAGCTATGGATTATTAGGAGCACTTAGTAAATTCCACCCATTTGTAATAAGCGTATGGGGTAGCGATGTATTCGACTTTCCAAATAATTCAATAATACATAAAAATATTTTAAAAATTAATTTAAGAAAAGCTGATAAAATATTATCTACTTCGAAAGTAATGGCTACAGAAACCCAGCAATATACTAACAAACCTATTGAAATTACTCCTTTCGGAATAGATACAAAACAATTTGCAAAAAAGACTGTTAAAAGTATTTTTAATAAAAATGATATTATTGTAGGTACTATTAAAAGTTTGGAGCCCGTTTATGGAATTGAACATTTAATAAATGCTTTCAAAATTGTTTCGGATAAGCACCCAAAAATCCCTCTAAAACTTTTGATTATAGGTGGTGGTAGTCAAGAAAAAAAGCTTAAATTACTTGTCAAGGATTTGAACATAGAAGACCAAACTATTTTCGTAGGAAAAATTCTTCATTCCGAAGTACCAAGATATCTGAATATGCTTTCTATCTTTGTAGCTCTTTCCAATAAAGAAAGTTTTGGAGTTTCTATTATTGAAGCTAGTGCCTGTAAACTTCCTGTTGTGGTTTCTAACGTTGGTGGTTTACCTGAAGTTGTAGAAAATAAAAAATCTGGTTATATTGTACCTGCACAAAATCCAGAACAAGCAGCTAAGAAAATAGAAATGTTAGTTCTTGATTCAGAATTAAGACAATCCATGGGAGATTTTGGGAGAGAATGGGTAAAAAGAACATACAATTGGACTGATAATGTTGATCAAATGATTTCTATTTATAATAAAATGTTAAAAAATGATTAAAATAATAACAATAATCGGAGCTAGACCTCAATTCATAAAGGCAGCAGCCTTAAGTAGAGAAATTGCAAATTATGACAATATTGAAGAAATTATTGTACATACCGGTCAACATTTCGATGCAAATATGAGCGATATCTTTTTCGAGCAAATGTCGATACCAAAACCTCATTACAACTTAGACATACACGGTTTAGGCCATGGAGCCATGACAGGCCAGATGTTAGAAAAAATAGAAGAAGTTTTAATTACAGAAAAACCAAATTGGGTTCTAATATATGGTGATACGAACTCAACCATCGCAGGTGCATTAGCTGCAAAGAAATTACATATCAAAGTAGCACATGTCGAGGCTGGTTTACGATCTTTCAATATGGACATGCCTGAAGAGGTTAATAGAATATTAACAGATAGGATTTCAGATATTTTGTTCTGCCCCACCGATACAGCTATAAATAATCTAAAAAATGAAGGCTACGAGAATATAGATACTAAAATTGTGAAATCTGGAGATATTATGCAAGATGCTGCTATTTTTTATTCACAATTAGAACAAAAACCAAACATCGAAGTACCACAAGAATTTATTCTAGCAACTATTCATAGAGCAGAAAATACAGATAACCCCAAACGATTAGGAGCTATACTTGAAGCCTTAAACGAAATTGCAAAAAAGACTCCAATTATTCTTCCTTTACATCCAAGAACAGCACAAATAATTCAGAAATCAGAATATAAAACAGATAATCTAAGAATAATAGAACCCGTTGGCTATTTGGAAATGGTATATATGTTAAATCGCTGTGAAATAGTTATGACTGATAGTGGTGGATTACAAAAAGAAGCTTTCTTTTTTGCAAAACCCTGTCTAACAATGCGTGATGAGACTGAGTGGGTGGAGCTAATTGATAATAATTTTAATGTATTAGTTGGAGCTGATAAGTCTAAAATAATTGATAACTATCAAAAGCATCAATTTAATACAAATTTTGATATTAATTTATACGGTAAAGGGACGACTGCAAAAACAATAATAAAAATATTACAAAATTATTAATTCGTGAATATTTTTCTAATCAATCATTACGCAGGTTCCCCCTCTATGGGAATGGAGTATCGTCCTTATTATCTTGCAAAAGAATGGATAAGGCTAGGGCACGAAGTAACTATTCTTGTTGCCAATCAATCTCATATTCGCCAAGTCAATCCAGAACAAGATGAAGATATTAGAGTTGAATTGATAGATGGTATTCGATATATTTGGGTAAAAACACCTGCATACAAAGGCAATGGTCTTGGACGAATTAAAAACATGTTTGCCTTTATTCAAAAAACACTCTATAAAGCAAGCTACTTCACAAAAGAATACCAACCCGATGTAGTAATAGCCTCTTCAACTTATCCTAGCGATAATTATGTTGCTCGAAAAATTGCTAAATTAGCTAAGGCTAAATATTTATATGAAGTACACGATTTGTGGCCTCTCTCTCCAATAGAATTGGGAGGGATGAGCAAATATCACCCATTTATTTCCACCATGCAACACGGCGAGAACTTTGCTTACAGAAAAGCTGATGCTGTAATTTCAATGCTCCCAAAAACCCAAGAGCACATGCAAGAACATGGTCTTGAGTTAAATAAATGGCACTATATCCCAAATGGTGTTATTTTAGATGAATGGAAAAATAAGAAAACATTAAACCCAAAAACGCATACCAAAATTAATAATATTCAACAAAAATTTGATAAAACAATAGCCTATACTGGGACTTTAGGTTTAGCCAATGCTCTCGATACTTTAATTCTTTCAGCCAAATCTCTTCCCCAAATTGGATTTGTTATTATAGGAAAAGGGCCTGAAAAAGAAACACTTAATAAACTTATTCAAAAAGAAAATCTTAATAATGTTTACATTTTAGAAGCCATAAATAAAGAAGAAATTCCATCCTTGCTCGAATTATTTGATTTTCTATACATCGGTTTGCAGTATCAGCCCTTATTCCGATTCGGAATATCACCCAACAAACTCATCGATTACATGATGGCTGGTAAACCCATAATACAAGCAATTAAGGCTGGAAATAATGTTGTAAAAGAAGTGGGTTGTGGTATCGATATTGAACCCGAAAACCCAAAAGCTATTACCAAAGCGATAAACATATTATTAAATAAATCATCAGAAGAATTAAAGCTAATGGGTAAAAAAGGACAAGAATTTGTACTCCAAAATCACGACTACAAAATACTAGCAAAACAATTTATTGAAATAATAGAACAAATATAAACATGATACCATTTTCTCCCCCTCATATTAAGCAAGAAGCCATAGACGAAGTCATCGATACGCTTAAATCTGGTTGGATAACAACTGGACCTAAAACTAAACTCTTTGAACAAAAAATAACAGACTATTGTGGTAATAAAAAAACACTTTGCATTAACTCTGCTACATTTGGTTTGGAAGCTGTTCTTCGTTGGTTTGGAGTTGGTAAAGGCGACGAAGTAATTATTCCTGCATACACCTATACCGCTACAGCTAACACAGTTGTTCATACAGGAGCTACACCAGTTATGATCGATACCAATTCCAACGATTTTAATATCAATATAGAAGCTATTCGAAAAGCTATCACAAACAAAACAAAAGTGATTGTCCCCGTTGATATTGCAGGCTTACCTGTCGATATGGATAGCATAAATAAATTGGTTTCTGAAGATGAAACTAAAACTTTATATAAACCTGAATCTGAACAACAAAAAAAATTGGGTAGAATCCTCGTAATGAGCGATGCGGCTCACTCTTTTGGTGCTATTTACAAAAATAAAAAAACAGGTAGTTTAACCGATATTTCTATATTTTCATTTCATGCCGTCAAAAACTTAACCACGGCAGAAGGTGGAGCTATTGCGTTTAATTTACCAGAGCCTTTCGACAATGATGCTATTTACAAAGAATTCAACACTCTTTCACTTCATGGCCAAAGTAAAGATGCACTTGCTAAAACGGTAAAAGGAGCTTGGCGTTACGATGTTATCGATGCAGGATACAAAGGCAATATGACCGATATTCAAGCCTCCTTAGGTTTAATATCTTTAAAATACTACGACATTGATAATTTACCACGTAGAAAAGAAATAATGCATACATATCAAGATGCTTTTTCTAAAACAAATTGGGCAGAATTACCTATTTTAGAAGATGATATCAGAACCTCATCTTATCATCTATATACTTTAAGAATAACGAATATTTCGGAAAAAGAAAGAGATGTAATTATTCAAAAAATATTTGATAAAGATGTATCTGTGAATGTTCATTTTCAACCTTTACCTCTTTTTTCTGCATATAAAAATCGTGGTTATAAAATTGAAGATTTTCCTATTGCTTTCGATAATTACTCTAGAGAAATTTCCTTACCCGTTTATCAAGATTTAAGCCAAGAACAAGTTCAAACAATAATCAAATCAGTAATTTCATCGGTAGAAGAAGTAATTAATGCTTAAACGAATTTTTGACATAACAATGTCCTTATTAGGATTACTTATCCTCTCTCCTTTTCTATTATTATTAGCACTTACAATAGTGATAGAAAGTAAAGGAGGTGTTTTTTATAAGCAAACTAGAGTTGGCAAAAATAATATAGATTTTAAGCTTTATAAATTTCGATCCATGACTATTGGATCAGATAAAAAAGGATTACTAACGGTAGGAAATGATGCTCGAATAACAAAAGTTGGTTATTATATTCGCAAATACAAGCTCGACGAATTTGCACAACTAATCAATGTTTTAATAGGAAATATGAGTTTAGTAGGGCCAAGACCAGAAGTTAGAAAATATGTAGAAATGTATAATCAAGAACAATTAAAAGTTCTTAATGTTAAACCCGGTATTACCGATTATGCCTCTATTGAGTATTTCGATGAGAACCAAATCTTAGGAGAATCTAAAAATCCAGAAGAAACTTATATTAAAGACGTTATGCCACACAAACTAGAATTAAATAAAAAATATATTAAAAACCCAAGCTTTTCTCACGATATAAAACTTATTTTTAAAACTTTAAAAATAATAATATCTTGAAGAATATAAAACTATACTTACCTCAAATCAAATTAGGAATTCTAATCTGTTTTACCTTCCTAATGCCTATCTATCATAA
>JAMOQL010000222.1 GCA_027064025.1 Bacteroidales bacterium | reverse complement strand
ATTCGCTTTTTAGGCCCTAAGCCCGAAAAATAAGCATTAGCTTTTGTAGATCGTTTGGAACCATCAATTACAAATATATTGTTAAGTTTAAAACCAACTTTTTGACTAAATTCTTCTATTGCATTTCTTAAGCTCCCCTCTTCTAATGGTATTTGCTTATTGAATAAAGGAACAATCAATTGTGAATAAAACATATTCATTATAAGCATAATAAAAGTAATAATTAACCAAGTATATATCCAAAAATAGGTTCCAAATATTTGATATAAAAAAATAACTAAATAAAGTAATCCACCGCCAATAACGACAGTTAATAAAGCTCCTTTAAATTTATCTAATAAGAAAATCTTAAGAGTTGTATTATTAAAGCCATATTTCTCTTCTATCACAAAAGTACTATACAATGAAAAGGGAAAACTAATTATGCTTGACAAAAACATCAAGATAGCAAAAAATGATAAACTTAACCATATCTCATGCGAGATATAAATACGCAAATAATTATCTAATAAAGCAAAACTATCAGTAAATAGTACAATTAATATCGCACAAAAATTTATTAATGAACTCCAAAATGAAAAGCGAGTTGTTTCTTCTTCGTAAGCTTGCTGTTTACGATATTGCTCATTATCGTAAATATCGTTTAATTCTTTAGGGATTGGCTTGTTACGATAAGTGAGGTTAAGATAATCTAAAGTATAATCGAAAATTTGGCTAAAAATTATTATGGCAATAATAATGATAAATAAGGTATCTGGACTCATGTCTGTTATTGAGATAATTAATCGAGAATTTGATAAAGTTCGTGAGTAAATATAGCAACTTTATATTACTTTAAAAGCTTTTAAGGAGCCTATTAATACGGCTATTAATAAAATAGAAAAGAAAATTAAAAAGGTTGTTTTCGATTGCTTCTTTTTGTCTATAATAACCCTTTCGCTAATAATCCATTTAATCGTATTCTGGACTCTAATAAACGAATTCTCATTCTTTTTAATGCAAGCTTCTGCGCCTAAACGTTTCATTTTATCTGAAATGAGTTGAGTAACGTGACCCGATAATATGATAACATGAACTTTCTGAGAAATATCTTTAATGTATTTTAATATTTCGATACCATCTTTTGTTTTCGACCCTTTAGAACTTAAATTATAATCAAGAATTACTATCTGTATCTGTGTTTTTTTTACTGGATTACTGATATAATAATGCAAAAAATCTTCACCACTCTTAAAAGAAAAGATGTTATACTTTGAGGCTTTTAGAAACTGATTTTCTAGTATCTTCAACAACAAAACATCATCGTCAACAATATAAATATTTACATCTTTTTCTTTAAACTCAAACATAATCTAATTTTGATGTGCTGTTCTTAATAAATCATTTACTGTTTTCACTGGATTAAAAGTTAAAGATGATACTTCAACAAAAACAGTACTCCATTCACCCATACCTCCATTCCATAATCCAGGATGTTCTAGTGCTAATATTTCTTCACCTTGGTATGTTTTTTTAGCAATAAAATAAGCATCCTTATCTACAAATTCTGTTAAATCATATTTTTTTCCTTCTATATCTTTAACGGCACAAACTAAATCTACAGGGTTAAAATGCGAAGAAGATTTAAAAACAGAAACTTGTTTCTTATCTTTTTGGTTAATTTGTGCACTTTCTACTATTTGTAAACTAATAACTCCTTCCTTGTTTTTCACCCAAAAAGGGCCTCCACCAGGTTCTCCCTCATTTTTTACCATCCCACATACTCGAATTGGCCTATTTAGTTTTGTATTAAAATACATTAATGTTTCTTCTATTGTCATTTTTGAAAAATCATCAATATAGCAACCTAATTCATTTTTGATAAAATTATATAATTCTGCATTAAATTCATTGTTTTCTCCATTATAATCTTTGAGTTCTGTAACATACTCAAAGACTTTATTCTGTACTCTTAATAATTCACTGGTTAATAACTTTTTATACTTCACGGTTTCGTTAATATACTTATCAGCGCAAACATTATCTATATTTTTAATAAAAATAATATCAGAATCAACCTCATTGAGGTTCTCAATTAATGAGCCATGTCCTCCAGGTCGTATCAATAGCTCATCGTTATCTAATTCAACAAGCTCGAAATCTTTGCTAACAGCAATAGTATTGGTTCTAGATTTTTGATAAGTTAATGTATATTTTAATTTTTCTACTTGAAGTTTTTTTGAAGATGATTCTATCTCTTTTTTAAATTTAGACTGATATTCTTCAGATATTGTAAAAATAAGATCTACATTATTGCCTCCATAGAGCATAGCCTCTTTTATATGCTCCGTAATTGGAGTCGAAAAATTATTATCAATCCTATGAAATGTCAAAAGACCTTTGGGTAAGCTTCCATAATCCATAAAATTCGATAACAATAACGTCTCTATTATTTCTTTATATTTTTTTTCAGTTATTAACTGGTTTACATCTAATTCACTATTTTTTAGAGTATTAACTAATTCATTATAAAATGCAAATTTCTCAATATTTTCAATAAAGTTAACTACAAATTCAGAAGTCTCACCAGAGGTTAAAAAAGTATATAAATCTTTAAACATACGGGTTGCGGCACCAGAAGCAGGTACAAACTTTGATAGTTTCTTTGATTCTATTAACTGTGAATAATTATTCTCGATATGAGATATTTTATTTTTAGAAAATATTTTTATGCCATTATTTAATTGAGCTGGTTTTATTATCTTTAAGTAGTGAGTCCCTTGTTTAAATAGATTTATTTGAGTATCAACAATTTCAGTTGTTAATCCTTTCGATTCTAAAAAAATAATTTGATTTTTATTTAATGCCATAAAGCCAATGCTTGTATTAGTTTAACAAATATAGTCGAATTCCGATTTTTATCAAACTAAAGAAATAAAAATAAGATTTCTTATAGAATCCTTTTACGAGTATTTTTTATTTCTGTTACACTTCTCTATTAAGATCAGAAAAAAGCCAGAATAAAATCAATTATCCTGGCTCCTCGTAATATATAAAGATTATATTATTTCTTTAGTTTACCAATTTCTACATCTTTAAATTCTTTTACATGCTTTATTTCTTCTTTTTTTGACACTTTATATAGAGGAGTTTCTTTTCTTTTTGCATTTATTGCATTAATTCTATCTGTATTTTTCTTATCCCAATCTTTAACTTTATGCTTATCAACATCGGATACAATTAACTGTTTTTGCTTTTTATATCTAACAATTTCTTCATTAGTCATATTTACAGTTTTAACCTCTACTTTAGCCATTGCAATCCAATCAAATGTTAAATTATTAACTAGTTGAGATACTTTAACTTTAAAACCTGTATTATTTTTTTCAATAATACTCATTGTAATATTTGGGTTATTTGAGGTAATTGTTATTATTGGCTTCTGATTATCAGATAATTTATCACTAAATTCACTTTCAAAACTCACCCACATTTCTGTATTAACCATTTCTTTACTACCAAAATCAGATATTTTTTCTTGTAATTTTTTTATGCTTTCTCTATTATATTTTACCCCTGTTAAGGCCACTGTTCCTAAGGCATATATATCTACTCCACTAAAAGCGTTATCTTGCATATAATCTGGAACTTCATCTAGAATAAGTCCCAAATGAGCATTAGGTCTATATTTTGCTTCATTTCCCTTTTCCATATTATCATCCTCAAAATTATATTTATATAAGGAGGGTTTCATTTTCTCAATATCTGACATTATTACGGAACTTGTTATTTTATTTAAAGGATTTATATCTCTTTTTAATTCTCTTCTTGAAGGGTCAATAAAGTTATTTGAATACATATAATACCAAACTAAAGAACTTGTCCCAACATATCCATAATTATCAGTTTGAGGAACAATTACGTGACTATCACTAGCGCTTCCCGCTTGAAAAGTTCCCCAAAAATTATGTACATCATCAGTAGATATTCCCATATTTGTATTTCCTTGAAAATTACCAGCCCAACCATCGTCATCTGAATTTTGGCCCAACACACCAGAACCTGTTGCGCTATTTGCTATACCATATACACCACATTCTAAACCACTTCCTGCAATTCCACTCCCCCCTGTTAAGGTAGTAATTGTTGTTTGCCCATCTCCAGTTCCTATTAATCCAGTTCCATCAGCATCTGTTACATAACCTAAAACTCCTGTTATAGTACCAGTTGCGGCTATTGCTGAACCTCCAGTGAGATATGTTCCTGAAGCATTATTTCCAACAACAAGCAATCCTGTACCTGATGTGTTTGTATTTTTTGCATACATACCAAAACCATCATCCCCATCACTTTTACCATAAATACCATAATTATTTCCAGTACCACCAGATACATTACTATAAATACCAAAATAGCTACCACTACCATCCGCTGTTACATTTGCTCTCACACCAATATAACCACCCAAGAAAACTCCTCCAAAGCCATAATTATCTGTAGTAGTAGCATCACCATATACTGCATAATTATTAGACGAAGCTTCGGTGTTAAAAAATGCTCCTGTTACAGCTGCTGTTGCCGATGTTACTGTTAAAGGATAACTAGGTGTAGTTGTTCCAATACCAACCTCACCTGTGTTTATTATTCTCATTCTTTCAGAATTATTTGTATTAAATGCTAAATCAACATCATCAATTGTCCCTAAGAAATTTGTACCCGGAGTAGTTCCTGCATTTCCTATTGTTTTCCATGCTTTACCATCTGAATCATCAAACATTTTAATCCAATTTGTTCCATCCCAATAAAAATAACCTGGTCCAGTGGTTGTATTCGTATTATAAACTAATAACGATGTTGTTGCTGATGTTATAGGTGATTCGGTGGATAAATCATCAATATCGACCCTTGGCATTAATACGCCCTTGTCCGAGAAACTAACATCTAAACCAGCAGACGCATCTGGAACGGCTCCTGTTGAATTAATGCCCACATTCTGTGCTTTTAGAAAGCCGACTAGACCTATAACGTAAACTATTAAAATTAAACTTTTTCTCATGGTAGTGTATATTTATTTATTAATCAATAATCTTTTTGTTTTAACTTGTGTTTCCGAATGTAAAACAAGATTGTAGTAACCTGAACTCAAATCTTGAATATCGACAGTAATTATTCTACTTTCTTGATCCATAGAAATCCTTTTTTTATACATCTCTTGTCCAATATTATTATAGAACGACAGATACAAATCTTCTTTAATATTTGAATTTATACGCAACTTAACATATTGTGTTGCAGGATTATTTTGAATTACAAAATCTAAACTAGAATTCACTGCACAATTCTGTATACTTATTCTATATTCTGTTGAATTAAGATTATAATCGTATTGTACTAATTTATAGTATAAGATCGAAGCATCATACTTTTTATAATCTGTGTAATTGTATGTATGAATCTGATTAGATGTTCCTGCAGCTTGTATCCTACTTACTTCTTTAAAATCAAATCCATCTTCACTAACTAATAACTGAAAATAATCGCTATTTTGTTCGGAAGCAGTTTCCCATGTAATATCTTTATTATCATTATTACAGTTTGCTTTAAACGATAGTAATTTGACAGGAAGTGGTGTTGTTTTACTTCCTAATGTAAGTTTAATATAATTTAAAGTTGCTAAATCTAATGTTTGAGTGATTGGCACGGTTGATCCAGAATTATTATCAGGTAAAGGATGCCAATATTCAATTCCTGAATTATTTTGTTCAAACCATTGATACATAATCAAATCGCTTGAGTTATGTCCATTTAATTCTGGATCATAACAATCATTAAAAGTTACTGAGGTTCCTCCTCCTGCATTTGTAACAGGCGAAACTTCATAATACCTAAAAACACTACTATTTGCAGAAAAGCTACCAGTTCCTGATTGCACAAGATGCCCTCTAGTAATAGTTGTACTACCATTCGAGCCTAAATTAACCGACAAACCTAAACCTGCAACATTTCCTGTTGGGTTATTTCTTGTTGCAAAAATATTTCCTGTGCCATTACCGTCTATTCCAGAACCATCAGTCGACTTAAGTCTTTTATTTGTAGCTTCGTTAACCAAAGTCCCATTTGCTCCTAAATCTACAGTTTTATCTTTTAAATCAAAATCACCTTGAGTCATGGTTAAATTATACGACACAACTTGATTCTGATCCAATACAACATCAGAACCTGAATTATTCACATTAATATTTTCAAAATTAGTTCGATGAGACCCTCCTATTATTTGAGCTGCAACACCAGAAAAAACAACTTCTCCTTGATTATCAATATTTGTAAAAACATCCGTCGAACCATTATTAGTCCAATCTCCTTCTAAAAAGATGGTTCCATCTGAATCAATTTGAGCTGCTCCATTATTCAAAAAATTTGAATTAGAACCTCCATCTACATATATATTAGCATTCGAAGTTATTACAATATTAGCTCCATTGTTTACAATGCCTTGAGCCGATGCTCTATTAAAAAAATAAAACAAGCTAATAATTAATATAAAGTATTTTATCATTCTCATATATATATTATTCTTAGACACCCTTAAAAAAAATGTCAAATTAAATTAACGCCAATAGAAACTAATAGATATTTCAATAATCTCTATCGAATAAATAAAATAAGTTTGCTTTAGTAGTTGTTTCAGTATTGCAAAGATATACATATCTCCGATTAGAATCAAGCACTTTCCTACTTAAATTGATTAACACTTATGAATGATTGACCAATAGATACAATGAAATAACAAAAATTGATCATAATTTCCTACACATAGTATTTGCAAATATATACTTTTACAAAAAGGATAAAGATGAAAATATTTATTACAGGTATAGATACCGATTCAGGGAAAAGTATGGTAACTGGATTAATTGCAAAATATTTAATGCACAATAAACAATCTACTATTACACAAAAATACGTACAAACAGGTTGTGTTAATATTGCTGACGATATTATTACTCATAGGCAAATTATGAATACCGAACTTTTACAAGAAGATCTTCAACAAATAACTTGTTCATACTTATTTAAACATCCTGCCTCACCACATCTCTCTGCCCAAATGGAAGATGTTAGAATCGATAGTCAACTATTTACTAATGCAACTAGGATATTAGAACAAAACTATAAATATATTCTGATGGAAGGTGCTGGAGGGCTTATGGTTCCTTTAAATTTTAACACTTTATTAATCGACTATATTGAAAATAAGAACTATCCAATAATCTTGGTATCTTCTTCCAAATTGGGTAGTATTAACCATACTATTCTTAGTCTGGAAGTTCTAAAAAAAAGAAATATGAATTTAATTGGAATTGTATATAATCAATACCCTAATTTAGATAATACCATTACTTTGGATTCAGAAAAGATGATTAAAAAGTATATGAAACAATATTTCCCAAATGCTGGTTTTGTGAATATTCCGAAAATTAATATCGAAAAAGCTCCTATTATTGATTTCTCAGATATTATTGAAATCTAGCATATTTGTATTTTTACAATAATAATTTTATTTTTGAAAAAACTCATTAGCATTGGATTTAAAAACTGAAATACAATTCCTAAAAGGTGTTGGAGAAAAGAAAGCTGACATTTTAAAATCGGAACTTAATATTTATAATATTGAAGACTTACTGTATTTCTTCCCTTCAAAACATATTGATAAAAGTAAAATTTATCAAATTTCTGAAATTCATTCTTCGATTTCTTCATCAATTCAGATTATCGGAAGAATTTCTAATATAGAGCTAATTGGGTTAGGAAGAACTCAGCGATTAAAAGCAAAACTATCGGATCATACAGGATCTATTGAATTAGTTTGGTTTAAGGGTATAAAATGGGTAAAACGAAGTATTAATGAGGGAGAAGAATATGTCATATTTGGAAAACCCACCCTATTTAATGGTAGATTTAACATCACTCACCCCGAAATTGAAAAGAATATAGATAAAGAAAGTAAAACCTTTGGAGTGCTCCCTTATTACAGTATTCCAGAGAAATTAAAAAGTAAATTTATTACATCTAAGGTGATTCAGAAACTAACTCAAACCGTTTTTGAAAATAATATTAATATTGCTGAATATCTACCTAAAAACATAGTGGACTCTAATAGTCTATTAGCTTTAAAAGACAGCCTTTTTCAAATTCATTATCCTAAAAATGAAGAACTAAGAAAACGTGCAGAATACAGAATTAAATTTGATGAATTATTCTTTATACAACTTAAATTATTATTACAAAAAGAGATTCGAAAAAATGATTTCCAAGGACAAATATTTTCAACAATTGGCTCCTATTTCAATACCTATTATTCTAAATATTTGCCTTTTGAACTAACAGGAGCACAAAAACGAGTTATTAAAGAAATCCGAGCAGATGTTAACACAGGCAA
>JAMOQL010000221.1 GCA_027064025.1 Bacteroidales bacterium | reverse complement strand
AATACTTTTATGCCTGTTGATACAATGGGAGGAATTTCAATACATTCAGATTTATCATTTTACAGAACTCATATTTTTGGAGCTGATATGGCTGGAAGTATTGGTGGTGTAGGAGTTTGGGCAGAAGCAGCAGCTTTCTTACCTGAAAACGAACAAATAATGACCAACGATATGTCTGCTTTTATTGGTACTCCAGGAGTTCCGTTAGGGACACCTGTTGAAATGATGAAACAAGACTCTGTAATGTTAGAAAAAGAAGCTTATGTAAAATTTGTGGTAGGCGCAGATTATAATTTCGCCAACGGAAGTTATCTTAATTTTCAATACATGCATGGTTTTATGAACGAAAGAGGAAATGATAATTTAAACGATTATTTCTTTGCACGTTATCAAATGAAGTTTTTTGATGATAAATTAAAACTCACACCAATTGGCGGTGGATTTATTGTATCCGATTGGGATGATGTTGAAAATAATTATGCAATAATATATGCTCCTGAGCTTTCGTATATGGCAACCGATAATGCAGAAATAATACTATCGGCTGCATTATTTGATGGTAAAGGCGATAATATGTTTGCAAGTATGACCGACTATAATATGATGATGTTTAAACTAAAATATAGTTTTTAGATAATTCCTTAAAGTTAATGTGGGTAATCCCACATTAACTTGTTCCGAAATTAGTTTATACTAATTATTCTAAATATGGATAAACAAAAAGACGAAATTCCAAAAGTAAAACAGTGTTTTTGTCCACATTCTTTAAAATTGTATTTTAGTGAAATAATGTTAAAAAATACTATTAAGAGATTTTAGTTGCATATATCAATTAAAAAAATAATACATTTGCAACCGAATAAATATTAGACTATGGAACAAGATAATTTACCATTAGGAATGGTCGTAGGGCAAATGATGCATGAGATGCTCAGAGTGCTAAAAAACCGTGATCTTGAGCAAGCTGAAGTTATTCTGTCTGTTGAACAACACGCTGTTTTACATATCTTAAGCAATAGAGAATCAGATGATATTTTGAAAAAAATGGCTGATGCAATGGGTAAAGATAAGTCAGATATAATGTAGCTCTTTTTTATATTAGTTGACGACTTCAACATTTGTTAATTACAACTTATTATATATTAATTGTTTAAATAAAAATGCTGATGCTTAAATATTATAAAATTATTTTAGAGAAAGTGAGTTTTGATAAATTTCTGTTTAAGAAAGAATAGAATTTAAAGCCCCGTTAATCAATAAAAGAATGAGGGTTAGTTTTATGTAAATTATTTTTTTACATAAAACAGTAGGGGTTAGTGAATATTAACTATCTTTGCAACAATACTTTCATTGTTAATATTAACTACATAAAGAAATATGATGGAAAAAAGAAGTTTTTGGGATACTATTAAAAAAGGAGCATATAAAGCTTTAGATCCTATTATCAATTTATTAATAAAACTAAGGTTAACGCCTAACGGAATAACGATAATTGGTTTTATAATAACAATAGCGTCTGCAATAATATTAATTGTAGGAGCCGAAATTGGAAACAAAGGCGACACAAGGTATA
>JAMOQL010000220.1 GCA_027064025.1 Bacteroidales bacterium | reverse complement strand
CGTATGGGTATCTATGGGAGAGGCCCCAGAGGTTTGGGAAGAAAGAATAAACTTATTAAAACCCTATCAGATTAATAAAGCAGCAATGGAGGCTACGGGGAATCCTGATGTTAAATTTATGCACTGCTTACCTGCTTTTCATAATAGAGAAACAACTGTTGGAGAAGATATTTATCAAAAATATGGTTTAGATGGGTTAGAGGTTACCGAAGAGGTGTTTGAATCGGAAGCATCTATCGTATTCGATGAGGCAGAAAATAGGTTACATACAATTAAAGCTGTAATGGTTGCTACTTTAGGGGCATAGTCAGAAAAAAAATATTTCATCAAGTCTCAAGCTTTCAATAAGTTTGAGACTTTTTATTTTTTAATAAAAAGATTGCTTAAAAGTTTCTTAGAAATACTCAGATGAAATTAATATCTTTGCCTTAATTATGATGATAAAACAAATCTCTAAAACAATTCAAAATCTATTGCTGGATTACAATTACGTTGCTATTCCTCAATTAGGAGGGTTTGTGTCTAATTATCAGTCAGCAAGAATTATTGAAGATAAAAATATTATTCTTCCTCCAAGTAAACTTATTTCGTTTAATTCCGATTTAAAAAATAATGACGGTTTATTGATTCATGCTCTTGCCCAACAAGAACAAATAACACTTCAACAGTCAGAGCAGCTTATTAAGTTATTTGTAAAAGAAGTTTTTATTCGTTTAGATGAAGGAAAAAAAATTGTTTTAGATAGAATTGGATTCTTAAGATTTAACCAACAGCTAAATATTGAATTTGAATTTGATTCTTCTGAGAATTATTATGCACATTCGTATGGTATGGTTGGTGTTTCTTGTAGTACTCTGTCAGAAAATGAAATTGTTGAAAGAAAAAAACAAATTCTTTTTACAAAGAAAAACTTTATTCGAGCTGCTGTTCTTATTCCTTTTCTTGTGGTTGGAACCATCCTTTCAATTTATTTAAATAATATAGGTATGTTTACTACTTATGGAGGTCAACAAGCTTCTGTAATAACAGTTCCTATTAATAAAAAATCAAATGTTGTTTCAGAAAATAATAATACAATATCGGCACAAATAGATTTAAAAACTGAAAAGAAAAATGCTCTAGCATATAGCGAACCAATGAGGAAAACAGTTTCTGCTATAAAAGAAAAAGATGTAAAAATTAAGTGTTCTGAAGTAGTTGAAAGTACTTGCAATAATGAAAAAGAAACGTCTGTTAGTGAAAAGAATAACAAAGAAATTAAGTCTACTCCAGAATTAAAATATCAGTTAATTGCAGGTAGTTTTAAAGGAGAGGCTAACGCAAAACGTTTATTACGTAAAATTGAAAAATTAAACTATCAACCTATTATTATTAAAAAAGGAAATAGGTTTAGAGTGATTGCTTCGGCATATTCTAATAAACAAGAAGCCGTTAAAATTAAAAAAGAGCTTAAACAAAGAAAAATTTCTACTTGGGTAAATACTCTTAAATAGAGTTTTATAAGCCTTTTATAAATTGATTTAGTTTAACAATTTGTTTCCATTTCTTTCGAGCCTCGATAGCAGGTGATCCAAAATAAGTTTTACCACCCTCTAAAGATTTATCTACATTAGAAGTTGCTAATATTGTAGCGGCTTTCCCTATTGTAACGTCTTTATTAATAGCGACTTTTGCCCAAATTAGCACATCATCTTCGATGGTAGATACTCCAGCAATAGCTACTTGCGAACCCAGTAAACAATTTTTTCCAATTAAAGTATCGTGTCCAATTTGTACGTGATTATCTAACTTAGTTCCCCTGCCAATAACTGTATCAGCAGAAACTCCTTTGTCGATTGAACAAAGAGCACCTATTTCTACATTGTCTTCAATAATGACCCGTCCACAAGAATGCATTTTACGATATTCACCATCTTTCTTCTGAAAATAGTAAGCGTCGGCACCAATCACCGAGTTAGCATGAATAATTACATTATCACCTATTACACAGTGGTCATAGATAGATACACTGCTATGGATAATACAATTTTCGCCAATTCTAACTTTTCTGCCAATAAAGGCACTGGGTTGTATTACTGTATTATTACCTATTAAAACAGTTTCTGAAATCTCCGATTTAGAAGGAGAGAAGCGTCTGAATATTTGAACTAGCTTATTGTAGGTGGCAAATGGATCATCTGAGAAAATTAGTGCTTTACCATCTGGGCAGTCTACTTTTGCATTTATTATTATTACACTTGCTTTTGACTTTAGTGCTTTGTTGTAATATTTGTGATGATCAACAAAAGTAATATCTCCTTTCTCTACATTATGTATTTCATTGATTCCTGTAATCTTAACTGAATGGTCGCCAAAGTATTCTGACTCAATTAATTCAGCTATGTTACTTAAATGATATGTTTTGTTAAATTTCATCTTTCATTATTTAATAAAAAGCTGCTCTCGACTATAAAATAATCGAAAAACAGCTTTTTAAATTGTAATATTATTTCTTTACTCTCTCGGAATAAGAAGCATCTCTAGTATCAATCTTTAAAAGGTCGCCTTCGTTAACAAAAAGAGGGACCATAATTTCTATTCCAGTTTCTAATTTAGCAGGTTTAAGTGCTGTTGAAGATGATGTGTCACCTTTGATGCCAGGCTCTGTGTATACAACTTTCATTTCTACGAAAGGAGGTAAGTCTAGCTGTAAAGGAGTTTCGTCATCAGCATTAAACAATACTTCTACTTCCATACCTTCTTTAATTAACAAAGGATTATCAATTAATTTAGTATCTAATGGAATTTGATCAAAAGTTTCGGTATGCATGAAATTCATTCCAAAGTCATCTTCGTATAGGTATTGATATTTACGTCTCTCAACTCTAATAACGTCTATTTTTACTCCAGAAGTAAACGTATTATCAATCATTTTCCCTGTCTCTAGTTGCTTTAATTTTGTTCTTACAAAAGCGGGACCTTTACCAGGTTTAACATGTTGAAAATCTACTACTGTACAAGGTTTTCCGTTATAAATAAAACAAAGTCCTTTTTTAATATCTGCTGTTGTTGCCATTCTTATTTATTATATAAATTATTATTATTTACTTTTTTTAATTTTGATTGTTATTGCATTTTTTATTTTTGAATAACCTATAGAAATTTTATCCCCATTAGTCATTTCTGCCTTGATAATGGCTTCTGCTAATTCATCTTCAATATATTTCTGGATAGCACGCTTTAATGGTCTTGCACCATACTTTGGGTCGTAGCCTTTTTCAACAATATAATCTTTTGCCGAAGCTGAAATACTAATTTCATAACCTAACTTATTGACTCTAGAAATCAAATCTACTAATTCAATATCAATGATTTTATGGATGTCTTTTCGCTCAAGGCTGTTGAACATGATAATGTCATCAATTCTATTAAGAAATTCTGGCGCAAAAGTTTTATTAAGAGCACGTTTAACAATACTGTCTTGTTGAGAAGAAAAACCCTCTTTTTTTGCTTTCGTTCCGAAGCCGACTCCTTGTCCATATTCTTGTAATTGACGACTTCCTATATTTGAAGTCATAATTAATATGGTGTTTCTAAAGTCGATACGTCTACCTAAACTATCAGTTAAGCGACCTTCGTCTAATACTTGAAGTAAAATATGAAATACATCTGGGTGTGCTTTTTCAATTTCGTCTAGTAAAATAACAGAATATGGCTTTCTTCTTACTTTTTCTGTTAATTGACCACCTTCTTCGTAGCCAACATATCCCGGAGGAGCACCAACCAATCTAGAAACAGAGAATTTCTCCATATATTCACTCATGTCGATGCGAATCAAATTTTCTTCATTCTCGAATAAAAATTCAGTTAGAACTTTAGCTAATTGAGTTTTACCAACGCCTGTAGGCCCTAGAAACACAAAAGAACCAATTGGTCTGTTTGGATCTTTTAATCCTGCTCTATTTCTTTGAATAGCTTTAACGATTTTCTTAATAGCATCACTTTGTCCAATTACACTTCCTTCTATTTCATCATGCATTTTAAGAAGTCGACTACTTTCTTCTTCTGCAATCCGTTGTACAGGAACGCCTGTCATCATAGCAACAACTTCCGCTACCTTTTCTGCATTAACTGTTTCTCTATGTTTTAATAAATCTTTTTCCCAAAGCTCTTTTTCATTTTCAATTTCTTTGAGAAGTTGTCGCTCAATATCTCTAAGGTTTGCTGCTTTTTCAAAGTCCTGATTTTTTACAGCTTGAAATTTTGCATTTTTAATTTTTTCAATTTCTTTTTCTAATGCAACTATTTTCTTAGGAATATTGATATTACTAATATGAACTCTTGCTCCACTTTCGTCTAATGCATCGATTGCTTTGTCTGGTAAATGTCTGTCGCTTATGTATCGAGTTGTTAAACTAACGCAAGCTTTAATGGCTTCTTCATTATAATTTACATTATGATGATCTTCATATCGCTCTTTAATATTATTGAGGATTTCAATAGTTTCTTCTTCGCTAGTAGGTTCTACAATAACCTTTTGGAATCGACGTTCTAAAGCACCATCTTTTTCGATATGCTGCCTATATTCATCGAGAGTTGTAGCTCCAATACACTGGATTTCGCCTCTCGCTAGCGAGGGTTTTAGCATATTTGCAGCATCTAAAGAACCCGTTGCTCCGCCTGCGCCAACAATAGTATGGATTTCGTCAATAAATAAGATAATATCTTTATTCTTAGAAAGTTCATTTAAAATTGCTTTCATTCGCTCTTCAAATTGTCCTCTATATTTTGTACCTGCAACAATAGAAGCCATATCAAGTGTAACCACTCGTTTGTTAAATAGTATTCGAGAAACTTTTCGTTGTGTAATTCTAATAGCTAAACCTTCAGCTATAGCAGATTTCCCTACTCCAGGTTCACCAATTAATATTGGATTATTTTTTTTTCTTCTACTTAATATTTGAGAAATTCTTTCAATTTCTGTATCCCTACCAACTATTGGATCTAATCTGTTTTCTGAAGCCGCTTCCGTAAGGTCAATCCCGAAATTGTCTAAAACGGGAGTATCAGAGTTGCTTTTGCTTGGTTTTTCTGGTTTATTTGAACCTTTTGCAAATTCTTGGTCAGAATTATCTGATGGGATGTTAGTCTGTGCCTTGGGCTTTTTTGTTATTTCATCTCTAACTTTTTGATAGACAATATCTTTTTTGGCAAGTATTGTCGATACCGTATTGTTGGGCTCTTTTAATATTGCTAATAATAAATGTTTAGTATCTGTAATTTTAACACCAAACGATAAGGCTTCCAAATTAACAATACGTAGCATTCTTTCAGCTTGTTTAGAGAGTAATATATCTTCGTCAATAAGTTTAAGTTCTGTTCTCGAAAAGATTTTATTTTCAATTAATTTTTTTAATTCTTCTAAATCAATAAAATTATTAATAAGATAATCAATAGCGTCACCTTTGCCTAGTCGTAGGAGTCCTAAAAATATATGCTCAATTTCGACAGATTTAGAATTTAAACGAATGGCTTCTTCTTTACTGTATTTAAGTATATCTTTAATAGATGATGAGAATTCTGCTTGCATAAGTTCTTTATGTTATGAGTAATTATTTTTCAACTTGAAAGACAAAAATACTTATTTTTTTATTTATTATTATCATACTCATCTATTATTCGAAAAGTTGTTATTTATAAACAGATTTTTGTTAATAAATCAACTCGTTAAAGGATTTATATCAGTAAATGAATATCTACCTTAGCATCTTATATTGGAAATATCACTAAATTATTGATATTCAGAAAAATAAGTATAAATGAAAGGAGAAGATAGAATCATAAAACTCGATATAGAGCAGGCAATGAAAGCAGCATACATCGATTATTCGATGTCGGTAATTGTATCGAGAGCTTTGCCAGATGTAAGAGATGGATTAAAACCAGTACATAGACGTGTATTATTTGGGATGAGTGAATTAGGTACAACTTCTAATAAGCCTTTTAAAAAGTCAGCAAGAATTGTTGGAGAGGTATTAGGAAAGTATCATCCTCATGGCGATTCTTCAGTTTATGAAGCCATGGTTCGTATGGCTCAGCCATGGTCTTTGCGTTATCCTTTAGTAGATGGTCAAGGTAACTTTGGCTCTGTAGATGGTGATAATGCTGCTGCAATGCGTTATACTGAAGCTCGATTAAGAAAAACTGCTGAAGAAATTTTATCTGATTTAGATAAAAATACAGTTGATATGCAGCTGAATTTTGATGACACATTGGAAGAGCCAACGGTAATGCCAACTCGAATTCCTAACTTATTAGTTAATGGAGCTTCGGGTATTGCTGTAGGAATGGCAACTAATATTGCACCTCATAACTTAACAGAGGTTATAAATGCATGTATTGCATATATCAATAATAGAGAAATTACAATAGATCAATTAATTGAGATTGTTAAAGCGCCCGATTTTCCAACTGGTGGAATTATATATGGTTATGCTGGTGTTAAAGAAGCCCTAGAAACAGGAAGAGGAAGGGTAATGATGCGTGCTAAAACAAGTATAGAAATTACAGATTCTGGACGAGAAAAAATAATTGTAACCGAAATTCCATATCAAGTTAATAAAGCAGAACTTATTCGTAAGACAGCCGAATTAATTAACGAAAAGAAAATTGATGGTTTGTCTAATGTAAATGACGAATCGGATAGAGAGGGAATGCGTATTGTATATGATGTTAAACGAGATTCAATGGCTAATGTAACATTGAATAAATTGTTTAAATATACACAATTACAAACTTCTTTTTCTGTTAATAATATTGCTTTAGTTAATGGTCGACCTAAAATGCTGAATCTAAAAGATATGATTCATTATTTTGTGGAGCATAGGCATGATGTGGTAATTCGTAGAGCTAAATTCGAATTAGAAAAAGCAGAAAAAAGAGCTCATATTTTAGAAGGTTTAATCATTGCTAGTGATAATATTGACGAAGTTGTACAGTTAATTAAAACATCTAAAAGTCTTACCGAAGCAAAAGAACGATTAATCGAAAGATTTGAATTATCTGAAATTCAGGCTCAAGCAATTGTTGATATGAGGTTGGGACAGCTTACTGGTCTTCAACAAGATAAACTTCATGCAGAATACGATGAATTACAAAAGTTTATTGCCGAATTAAAAGAACTTTTGTCTGACGAACAGATGCGAATGGATTTGATTAAAGAAGAGTTAGTGGAGGTTCGCGAAAAGTATGGTGATGATAGAAGAACAGAAATAGTTCCAGATGCTGAAGAATTTAATCCAGAAGACTTTTATGCTGACGACGATATGGTTATTACCATTTCTAGCTTGGGTTATATGAAAAGAACACCACTTTCCGATTTTAGAACACAAAATAGAGGAGGAAAAGGCTTTAAAGGTTCAGCAACAAGAGATCACGATTTTATCGAATACATGTTCTCTGCAACCATGCACAATACAATGCTTCTTTTTACTGAAAAAGGAAAAGCATTTTGGCTTCCCGTATATCAAATTCCAGAAGGTTCTAGAACATCGAAAGGTAGAGCTTTACAGAATATTTTACGTATAGAGCCCGACGATAATGTTAAAGCATTTATTAATCTTACAGGGAAATTAGACGATCAAGAATATATCAATAATCATTATATTGTTTTAGGAACAAAACGAGGAATAATTAAAAAAACTAGTTTAGAAGCTTATTCTCGACCTCGACAAAATGGTGTAAATGCAATTACAATCAAAGAAGGTGATATTCTTTTAGAAGCTAAATTAACTGACGGTAGTCAAGATATTATGTTTGCTGCCAAAGGAGGTAAGGCTGTACGTTTCCCTGAATCAATTGTTCGACCTATTGGAAGAACAGCTGCAGGTGTAAGAGCTATAAGAATTGATGAAAAAGACGAAGTAGTTGGGATGATTTGTGTGAGTTCGGAAAACGAAAATATTTTGGTTGTTTCGGAACATGGATACGGAAAACGTTCAAATATTGATGATTATAGAATTACAAATAGAGGAGGGAAAGGCGTTAAAACCATTAATATTACCGATAAAACAGGAAAACTGATTGCTATAAGGAACGTTACAGACGATGATGATTTAATGATTATTAATGAGTCGGGAATTACAATCCGATTAGCTGTTTCTACATTAAGAATTATGGGAAGAGCGACTCAAGGTGTTAAGTTGATTAATCTTAAAGCCGGTGATAAAATTGCTGCAGTTGCAAAAGTTCCTGCAGCCGAAGATGAAGACGTAGAAGAAACAGAAAATCTAGAAATTGTTGATGGAGTAAAATCTGCGGATTTATTAGAAAACGATGGCGATAATTCTAATGAAGATGAAACAGTTAACGATGAAGAATAGTTTTGGCATTAAAATTGAAATGTCTTAACAATTGAATATATATAATTAAAAAGAATCAAATGAAAAAAATATTATTTTTAAGTGCATTAGTCCTATTTTCAAGTATAACATTTGCTCAAAAAAACAGAAGAGTTACAGCCTTTAATTATCTGAAG
>JAMOQL010000219.1 GCA_027064025.1 Bacteroidales bacterium | reverse complement strand
AATTGATTTAGACAATTTTCATCTATTTGTAGAAGATGTAACTAGAACTAGAAATATTATCAAACAAGAATTTGGTGTCGATACGAAAGAGTTTCAAGTCAAAGAATAGGAGGCAAGCATTATGACATCGAATGGGTTTTTGTTAGGCGGTTTGGTCGGTTTTGCAGCGTCATTTTTGTCCAAAGTAAAAAATTTAATTAAAACATTCCGAAGTTTATTTATCCAGCGAGCTGTCATTGAATTTAATGATGATAAAATGCTATATTATTTCATTAAAACTGGAAAAATTACTTTACTAGATCGATTTATTGACCGTTTGTTTTACTTTGTTACAAACTTAGAATCTGATAATGTTAAATCATATGTCGTTACACCGGTTATTTACAATTATTGTGGATTAGCCTATATTAACAACCCACAAAATAAATCATTATTGCAGAAGCTTTCTAATACCTTTTATCTTGTTAAAAAAGATAATAGATACTTTGAAATATATTATTTTAGATTTACAAATATTATTGATAAATTGTTTAATCTTCTATCTGAAGATAAACTTAAAAATTTTTGTGATGACGAGCAGTATCATCCGTGGAGTTTTGGAATAAATTATGTTAAAGAAAACCTAATTACAAACAATCAATCATCATCCCCTAATGCTACATCAACTAAATCTTCAAAGACATCTTCAGATAAATTAACATTTCCAAGTTATTTATATTACAACCCTATCGAGAAACAATACTTTGTAAATATTTATAAATCTAACTTTGACCTTTATAAGGTTTTCAAAAATGTCAAAACCCCTCAAGAATATATAAAATATATGTATCCTTTATTCTATCATTCTAAAGATTTTGAAACGCTGTTACGACAAGGTATTATTTGGCAATTTTGTAACCGAGACAGTCATAGAAAAAGAAAAGTTGGCATTCTGCTATACGGTCCACCAGGAACAGGAAAATCAATGATGATTACAATATTAGGAACAATAATTAACGTACCAATTTACGTTTTTGATCTTCTAAATCTAAATCAATCAACAGTAATTTCAGAACTTTCTCGACTTGTAAAATTTAATGCGATTTTATTATTTGAAGATATCGATGTTTATTTTGAATATTGGAATAAAAATAAAAGTAACAATTCTTCTCTATATAGCAAAGACATAATTAAACCTTCGACGCTGTTAAATCTAATTGATGGTGTTGATAAACAAAACAGTTGTATGTTTATTTTTACAACTAACTATCCAGAAAAGATTGATAAACGAATGATTGATGTTGACACTAATGGTAACGTAGTTATAACTAGACCTGGTCGTATTGATAAAGCGATTAAAGTTGGATATGCCGAAATTGAAGGTATTAAACATATTTGCAGCCAATTTATTAATTTGTATGAAATTACTTTTAAGAGAGAAAAAATTGATATCAAACTTGATAAAAATGAATTAATCAACTTAGCTATTGATAAATTTAATCAATTAGATGGGAAACTAACTTACGCAAATGTCATTAATATTTGTTTTGAATACATTACAAACATTTTTGAAGCTGAATATCCAAAATTGTCGTCAGTGTT
>JAMOQL010000218.1 GCA_027064025.1 Bacteroidales bacterium | reverse complement strand
CTATTTACGATTGGATTTTCTCAGAAAAGTGCAGAAGAATTCTTCAATATTCTGAAATCAAATAATGTCATTCGATTAATTGATATTAGGCTAAATAACAAATCTCAATTGGCTGGATTTACTAATGTGAAACATTTGCCGTATTTCCTAAAAATTCATGATATTGACTATTTATATCGACCTGATTTTGCACCATCAAAGGAATTATTGAATGGATATAAAAATAAGATTGTTTCGTGGAAAGAGTATGAAATTGAGTATAATAAAATCCTCGCTCAAAGAAAAATACTAAAAGAACTAGATTGGAATATTTTTAAAAATTCAGTTCTTTTATGTTCTGAACCTACATCTGAACAGTGCCATAGAAGATTGTTAGCAGAATATCTTGCAAAAAATAATTTAAACGTTAAAATCAAGCATTTATAGCATAACAATGCTAATTCAGCGGACGCAAAAAGCCGCGCCGCTGATTAGCGGCGTTATGTTTCGACACAGTATCGAATGAAGGCTATGCAAAATGAAAACCAAGCTTATTAACGAGATAGAAAAAGATTATGCGAAGTATTGTTTATGCAAGCTCAAGGATATTGATCCCTCATACCGTTACATTAATGACGAAAGGTGCATATTTGACTATCATCGGTATAAGTTCCGTAAAATTACTGATGTGAAAAGGAAAGTTTACATAAATCCCGAGTTTTCGTGTCCTGATATTTACTGTAGTGTTGTTGCATCAATTATTGATGATATAAAGCACGGTAGGTCGCTTATCAAATACCAAAGCAGGAAGTTAAAATACACAGATTATGATGATATGCTGTTAATGGATTGGGGGATTCAGCATCTTCATCTCGGGTCAAATGTCGAATCTGATGGTTTTATAGAAAGAACCAAAGAATTGCTGTTTGTTCGTTTTACAAATAAATCTGCATATATACTAGATATATTTGAACACCAGCAGTGGTCAACGTTAAGGATGCTGGAAATTATTCATCAAAATTGGCCCGAATCTATAGAAAGATTCAAGGTTACAGGGATAGTTGATATTTCATACTGTCCCGACAAAGCAAGCATAATGAAACTTAGAAAGGCTGGCTTAAATTACACTGTGAAGTTAAGTGATGGTTCTTATTATATGGGACCAGGAGGGGGGATCACCGCAGCGTTGACGCCTATGCAAGTTACGGATAAAGTTTTGTATTTAAGAAGGTTATTTAGAGATTCATTTAACTATATATCAAATAATTTTGACTCTATTTGTGAAGTTGTTGGGGTGGATAAAGAAAATCACGATGTAATTACAGTAGGTCTTCGCTTGGAAGAAGGGAAATTAGTTTATATTCTTAAGGAAGTAAATAAGGGATTAGTTCTTGCAAGTAATTAATATTCAAGAACTAATAAGAAGGCACATAACAAAGCGCTGCACCTGACCGCCATTCCGCTGCGCTCCATGGCGGCAGGTGAGCTTGGTCGTTCTGACTCTTGCGTTGCTGACAGGTGGTTTTGGGGAAGGGTTGCCGGAGTTCTTTCCTGCCTTTGATTTTTGTTTTTCTTTGGAGGCTGTGTATTTTGTCCCTTTCTGGTAGTTCCAGTTCAA
>JAMOQL010000217.1 GCA_027064025.1 Bacteroidales bacterium | reverse complement strand
ATGATATATACAATCGAAGAACCCAAGGCTATTAAAAAATTTGGTAACGATTATTTGGAATATAAAAAACAAGTTCCAGCTTTTTCATTTTCGAAACAGAGTATTCAGAAACTCTTAACTAATCAAGCAAAGAATTAACTACCGAAAGACCTTTTTGTTTAGCCAAATTAACTAAGAACAAATAAGCCTCTTGCTTATTATTCTCAATTTCTCCATCAAGAATAGCTTCTTTTACAGCATCTTTTAGCTCCCCGACAACTTTCGAAGGTGTCAAATTAAAAATATGAATTATTTCTTCTCCGTTTATTGGGGGTTGCCAATTACGGACATGATCCTTCTCTTCAATCTCGATTAATTTCTGACGAACAATTTTAAAATTATTTAGAAATTTTTTAACCTTATATTCATTCTTAGAAGTAATATCTGCTTCAGCCAACAACATTAAATCTTCAATATCATCACCAGCTTCAAACAGCAATCGCCTTACAGCAGAGTCGGTTACTATATCTGAAGCCAAAATGATTGGTCGCAAATGTAGAAACACTAGTTTACGAACGTATTTCATTTTTTCGTTCTGCGGCAAACGCATTTTATTAAAAATCTTTGGAACCATATTAGAACCTACAACTTCGTGCGAATGAAAAGTCCATCCGACCTTTTCGTTATACCGCTTAGTTCTTGGCTTTCCTATATCGTGTAAAATTGCCGCCCATCTTAGCCATAGCTTATCAGTATTTTTACTGATATTATCTAAAACTTCAAGAGTGTGTAAAAAATTATCTTTATGTGCCCGAGATCCGACTTTATCTACTCCTGCCAATTTTACCATTTCTGGGAAAATATGTATTAACAGGTTTGTATCAAACAAAAGTTTAAAACCAATTGACGGTTTTTCGGTCATAATTATTTTATTAAGCTCATCCACAACTCGTTCTTGCGAAACAATTTTTATACGACTGGATTGTTTTTTAAGTGATGCTAAAGTTTTTTTATCAATCTTAAATCTTAATTGTGTAGCAAACCGTATCGCCCGAAGCATTCTTAAAGGGTCGTCTGAGAATGTAATATCTGGAGTCAAAGGAGTAACTATTTTCTTATCCTGAATCGCTTGCATACCATTGAAAGGATCGACTAAAGTTCCAAAATTAGTTTTCGACAAATCAATTGCCATAGCATTAATTGTAAAATCCCTTCTATTCTGATCGTCTTCTAAAGTACCATTTTCGACAATAGGTTTGCGAGAATCTCTTTGATAAGACTCCTTTCTTGCTCCTACAAACTCTACCTCCCATTCCTTATACACAAGCATTGCTGTGCCAAAATTTTTAAATACAGAGACTTTCTTAACCTTTAATTTTGCAGCTACCTTTCGTGCAAAATCAATTCCACTTCCTAAGGTTACAATATCAATATCTTTAGAGGGTCTTTCTAAAAAAATATCACGAACAAAGCCACCAATAACAAAAGCTTGCTGGCCTGTTTCTTCAACCACTTCAGAAATGGTCTGAAAAATTATATGAGAAATATACGGTTTTAACACTTTGCAAAGTTAAAATATTTATTCTTTAGAAAAATCTATTGTAGCTGAATAATCGAAATAATTAATATCTTTATTAATTCGGCATAAAAAAAACAGTTAAATATTATTAATTAAAAATTTTAAATCGAAAAGGTAAAATATAACTTACGTTTACGACTTTTCCTCTTTGGCTTCCGGGCTTCCACTTTGGCATTATATTAACTACTCTAAGAGCTTCTTTATCAATATATTTATCGACTCCTCTTTTAATTTTAGCATCTGTAACTTCTCCATTTTTAGCAACAACAAATTCGATGTATACAACACCTTCAGAGTCGTTTTCTTTCGATATCTGGGGGTATTTTGTATTCTTCGATAAGAAATTCATTAAAGCTTCTTCTCCACCTTTAAATTCAGGTTTGTTTTGGATGGTTGACCAAGGAATCACCTCAGATTCATCACCTTCTTCGTCCATTGGCACATTTGAAATAGCTTCTTCGGTATATTCAGATTCTAATAAATTTATATCAGGAATATCTAAGTCCTCCTCTTTTTCGTCGATAATATCAAATTGAGTTACAACAGGAATCCTAACTTTTGGTTTTGGTGGCTCAATAACTCTAGTAATAGGTATTAATTCTACTTCTTCAGTATCCCAGTTGGCAGAAAAAGAAACTATCTGCTTAGCATCTGTCTTCCACTCAAAAGCCATCAGAGTGGCGCCAAGAGAAAATATTAATCCAACAAGAAGGAAAAAATTCCTTTTTTTATCAAGATTTACTCGTTCATTCTTTTTAGTTTTCATTTGATTCAATTTTATGCCTAAATAAGGCGATTAGTAAATTGGTTGACTAAAAAGACCGGTCCTTTATGAATATTCAGTTTTCTATAAACTAAAACTATGCCAGTTTTAACAATTTTTAAGATTTCCCTTAAAAACAAATTGGACTTCCTGTAATTTGATAATTTTATTTATTCCCTATTCAAAAATATGCTTTACCGATTATACAATATAAATCTAGTATTCTTCGGTTTCGGTAGTTCCATCATCTGAATTATCCTCCTCTTCTTCTGTATTATTTTCTTCAAATTGTTTTAAGAATCTCTTTTTTAAAGATTCTGATACCGGATAAAATGAATAAGGCATTTTCTTTTTCTCGGCTTTCAGCTTTCTATCTCCAGGTTTCATATTTCGTAAGATGGTATTATATTCTTCATTGGAACTGACTGTTTTTAATACATTCCTAGCCATATGGAAATAATACCAAGTATTCTCATCGACTTCTAAATATAAATAAAAATGATTTCCTGAACGTTTTTTTACAATCTGAACACGACCACTTATCATTTTATTAACTTGCTTCTTCAAAACACTACCGACTCCAATATCTCCAACAGAATTATAGGTTCTAGCAATTGGATCCCATTTTAATTTAAGCTCGCTTAGAACAATTCCATCTTCTAATTCTTTAGGATATTTTTTATGATTTCCTAACATTAATTGAGCGATATAGGCTTCGGCATTATCTTTACCAACAATCTCGGTAATGCCTTTATAATATATGTCTTCTTGGGCAAATCCTTCAGGAGAAAGTTCTAAATCTTTGGCCATTATGTTTAAACATTTATCGTTAAAATAAAATTTAAGAAAGGTTACCAAATTTAGAATTGTACTCTCACCTGTAGCATTTTGGTTAATATTTCCGCCATTTTTAATTTCAAATTGACCAAAATCTGCTCCTAAATTAATGATTCCCTCTCCGTAGAAATTACAAACTGAGTGGTGTAAAGAAATCATATTTCCAGGCAAACTAGGTTCTTCAAGTTTATCTTTGCTTCCTATTTTATATTTCCCTTCACTTTTATCGAAAATAAGATAACCTTCGGCGGGAATAATTTCTGTATCACTATATTTTTTATGCTGCCCCATAAATGCTGGATAAATATGGGCTGAATCGTTTGTAATCATCAAACTTGCATGGAGTTTCGATTCATTAATATTTTCCATTGGGGGTGTAATTGGAATAAAAATATCTTGAGGGTCAATTTCTGCGTTAAACTTAATCCATTGAGGCTTTGTTCTTTCGCAATCGTGCGACATTTTTGTATAGCCTATAAAGGTTAAATCTTTGTTATTCGAAAATAATTTAACCTTTCCATTATATGCAAAGTCTGGACTAAAAGTAAAGTCATCGGTAATTCCAATTTTACCACGTCCGTAGGTTTGCATGGTAGAGTCTACACCAACAACACTGAAGTGAATAACTTGTTTAATACTATCTTGATTATAATAATCGTAGTCGCCTGAAGAAGTGTATTCTCTTCGTCCGTATATATTGGTTGCCGCATTATAAATAGTATGGTATCGGGTTGCACTATTTGCAATAATTTTGGAATTTTCTAGGGTTCGCATTACAGCTCTTTTTTCGACTTCTACAACGCCATCAACGGGGTAAATAATAGCATCGGCAACACGAATATATTTCACATCTTTAGCAGAAATAAGCTTTGTTCTGATATTATAAGTGGCCAGTGGTGCAATAAAGTTAAGAGAGTCTTGCCTTGGATGTACAGAGATAAACTGTGATCCAGAGAGTTCAACATCTTCATTCATCAAAGGTCCTAAATCATCATTTGTTTTAACTTGTTCTTGAGCCTTCTCGCTAGCACTCATTTCTATAATCTCCTTATCCATGAACCAAGTAAATTGATCCATAAAACAGATATATTGATTTTTGGGGAACTCGACAAAACTTGCTTCTCCATTAGATTTAAAAACACCATTTCTATTAATAAAATCTACATGTGCATTAACATTATTTGTTTTAAAATCAAAATCTTCGGCTCCTTCTGTTTTTAAATTAAAACTTGATGTATCGGCGTCGAAAGTATTTTCGTTAAATTGGTAAAGTTCAGAAATTAGTTCCGCTTTTGTTAAATCTACCAATCCCCAACCTGTCATTCCATCAGGCTCAAGAACTGTTGCCCCAATTAAAGTTGTTTCATCATTATAAATTTGTATTGGTTTATCGACAGATTCTGTAACTAAACTATCTTGGTAAGCAAACCATTCTACATGTACATCTTGTCCCGATACAAGAGGATATTCAGGAGGTCCTGTTGTTTTTTTATTATCAAAACTCTCAGCATCAGCCTTCAAAACTTTTGGTAAAAGAGTCATTTTAGAAGATTTGGTAATTGAAGTAAGATATTTTAATTCACCTTTTGTTTTTAAACCTTGATTACTTAAATCAATAGTTCCTGTTAGATTAGCTTTTCCTTTGTATATAGGGTATCCTTCGGGTGGAGTTTGACGAACAAATCCTAAAGAGTAATCGGGTCTTAATACTAAATCTTCTTCGAAACCAGGTAATATATCTGCTGAATTAAAATATCCTTTGAAATCTAAACTGCTACGTTTAAAATTATCTAAGCTATCGAAAGAATATGGATATACTTGGAAATAAAAATCGTCTTTTTGATATGCTCCATTTTGTATATTAGGGCTATCGTAATAAACATAAGATTCTTTCTTACTATTAAAAATTGGATATTCTGGTGAGGGTTTTACTCCAGATTTATTAAAAGGTTTATCAATTAATAAATCTCCAACAATATTGTGTAAAGGGGACTGAATAGGAATTAATACAGGATCGCCATATTTATCAAATTCAGTTTTACTTTTCACAAACATCTGTAATCTATCTACATTATTTAAATCGATTTTGAAATTCTTGTAAGAAAAATCAAAATTATGTCCAAAGAAATGAAACAATCCTGCATTAACTTGTCCATCGAAAGAAAAGTCTCTATCCTTTTTAATTAGAATTTCTCCACCTTTGGGAAATACAACCACATTCTGGGAATCTGACAAAAATATTTGTGTTACGCCATGCAATTTTAGTTCATTGGTCAGTAAACTAAGTTCTCCATTTTCATCTTCGGCATTAGAGATAAAACCAATTACATCGTAATCTTTATGACCAACACTGGCACGTAAATAGTGATATAACTTTTCTAAAACTGTAATTTTGTCGTTATCAAGATCATAAGAAATAAAACCATCGTAGGCTAAACCAAGTAAATATTTATGTGTAGCTGGCATCGACATGCGCATATAATTAGCAAAGTCTTCGGCATAAAATTCGTTATAATCTCCATTTTTGTGAACAAAACTACGAATAGCAGCTAATGGATTTACATCGTCCAATTTTTGAATATCGAAATAATGTTCTTCACTATAATAGTCGGAAG
>JAMOQL010000216.1 GCA_027064025.1 Bacteroidales bacterium | reverse complement strand
ACCAATTTTCTGAATAGGACCAGGTTTAAATTCTAGTTTAGGTTTATCCATATCCCAAATCACTTTTCCAACCATCATATCAACTTTGTGATAAGTATCTATATATGGGGCTCTTCCCATATTTTCTTTATCACGAGTAAGAGTAACTCTTCGATTCTTTATATTAAAATTAAATTTCAATCCAGGATGATAAATAGAATCTGAATCTAAGCGAAAAGTTACTGCGGCATTAGAGCTTAATATTTGTTCTTTTTTAAAAATAAACATAGTTGTATTTACTTTAAGAACAGAAGTGTCTTTTCTGAAAAACTCTAACAAAGCAGGTGTTTCTTTCGATCCTGCGCCATAAAATTGTCCACCTTTCATTGCAAACCCTCCAGAGTAATTCACGTCTTTAAAGATTTGATGTAATTCGAAAAGTTTTGTGAATGAATTAAATTTTGGATATGAAATTTTTCTTGAAGATTTAGTATTAATAACTTTATCTATTAAGGTTCCATAAAGTGGCTTTGAAAAATAATATTTATTTGTGAACAAAACAGTATCTATTTGGTATTCAGACTTTTTAAGATCTATTTTATAGTGAGATGGTTCTGCATAAATAGAGTCTTTACTAATATTTGAGCGTTCCCAATTAATAGTTCCTTTATCACCGTGAAAAATTAACTCGTTAAAGGTATAATAACCTTTAGTATTATAGATTGAAACACTATCTCCTTTCGCATAACAAGTTAGATTCATATTATTGAAAGTAACTTTAAAATCTTTTTTAAGGGACTCTAAGTGATAATTATTTTGAGAGGCTTGCCAGTTTACAATTGTATTTTTAAATAATGAATTGGAAGATACTAATGCCAAACTGTTATTAAGAAATTTTGATAATTTAGAAATAGATAATCTTCTTGCTTTTAGAATCTTAGTATAATGGTTAATCCATGTATGATAATTATCTTCTGAATGGTCTGTTTTAGAAAAGGCCATCATTATGTATAAATAGGTCTCGAAGTGTGGATATGGCCTAGATTTTTTTTTCAACATTAAATTAGTTTGCTTATAAATATCTTGCCTATATTTCTCACTGAGCACTCCTGTTTTCCAGAGATCTTCTAATTCATCCATCAAGACTTTTGCTTTAGCCTTGTCTTTTGTATTGCCCATAAAAGCCCCTATCCTTTTAAGAAATTTAACACTATCGGCGGGGAATGGTTTTACAGTTTGACTATACGAAAGTTGTACTGTAAAAAAGAAGATGATTAATATAATGAGTTTTTGAAATCTAATCATTATGTTTTAAATTAATGTTTCTTAAAAATAGCGACTACCCAATTATTTTTCTTTTTAAAAGTATCTAATTTTAATTTTTGTTTTGCGAACTCACTAATAATAATGGGTAAATCTTGCGAATAAAAACCACTAACAATTAAAATGCCACTTTTTTGTAATGATAACGAAAATTGAGTTACGTCTTTTAATAAAATATTTCTATTGATGTTTGCTAAAATAATATCATAATTTTTACCTTTTAATAAAGATACATTTCCTTTCTTTATTTCAACATTCTCAATCTTATTAATTTTAATATTCTCCTTAGTATTATTGTACGACCACTGGTCTATATCGTAAGCAAATATAGATTTCGCACCAAGTTTGGATGCCAATATCGATAAAATACCAGATCCTGTACCTGCATCACAAATTACTTTATTTTTAAGTCTTTTGGAGAATAAAATATCAGAAATTAGAAATGTAGTTTCGTGATGCCCAGTTCCAAAAGCCATTTTAGGTTCTATTACAATATCGTATTCTGGTTTTGGACTAATTTTATGGAAAGGCGCTCGAATTACGCAATGGTCATTAACAAAAACAGGATCATAATCTTTTTCCCATTCTTCGTTCCAATTTACATTTTCCATAGCTTTTATTTCTGTGGTAAAAGTATAAAGTGTCTTTAAATTTAGAATTATGGCATCTATATCTTCTTGATTAATTAATGACGTTTGAATATATGCTTTTACACCTTGATTTGCTGTTTCAAAACTTTCAAATTCAGCTTGACTCAGATGGGCAATAATAATATCGGATTCTTCTTCAGTAATCTCTTTATTTAGATTGATGTAATATTCTGTATACATTGCTTATTTATTTTCATTAATCCCACAGGGATACATAATTCCTTATTATACCTTGTAAGTTTCAGATAGAAGGTACTAATTCTATAAAATTAGTCTTTATATAAATTTGATTTTATGGGTTCGAAGAAAGTTATTTTATTTTTTTGTTTATAAGTTCCTTCTATTAGCGGTGCAAACTCACTTGGAGACCAACTGTTACTTGCGGTACAGACCTGAAATTTTCAGAATCTTTCTCTTTAATAATATTATTTAATCGGTACTCTGAAAAGATTATAAATTGATTGATTCCAATTCTTAAAAGTACACCATAGCTGAAATGATTAAAATAATCCAAATCCTCTTCGTAATAACTAAGCAATTTGTAATCAGGATTATCCACTTCTTTTTTAATGTAATGTTGGGGAATAAATAAAGATGATCCATAGATTCCCATATCGATGAATTTACCCATTACATCGCCTCGCATACCTATATTAACACGAAAATACCAAGCGTATTTAATATCAAAAAATAAATATTTATCTTTTAAAATAGGTTGGTGTGTGGGGAAAGCTACAATAGAAAATTTGTCTTCTAACTCTATGCCTGTTGCCAAATGATTAGTCAATCTTAACTTGTAACGAAGACCAAATGAGAAACTATTACTCGAACCAAAATTAGTTACATCTTTATTGTTAGAGCTATCGAATAAAAAACCAAAAGTAAAATAGGTATGGACGAAATGAGTAGAATTAACACCAAATTTATTCTTCTGATAAACAGAATCGACAGACTCTTGCATTAAAACAGTTTGCGCTTGCAAGCTCCCAATTGTTATTAAAAACAGAACAAATAAGATTTTTTTTATACCTAACATAATTA
>JAMOQL010000215.1 GCA_027064025.1 Bacteroidales bacterium | reverse complement strand
AGAATTTTCTACCATTGCAATATACATTAACACATAAATAGCTGCAATACCAATAATATAGGATAAATTGCTGCCCAAATGCAGATGCATAAATAATTCTTGAAACGATATATTATTTGTAAATAAGGCTATTGACCCAGCCAAAATAAAAAATGCAGGCTCTACCAACATAGAGTATAAGGCCTCACGATTGGCGCCCATTCCCTCAAAACCGCTACCAGTATCCATAGCCGCTATTATCATCATAAATTTTCCGATGGCAAGTAAGTAAGCAAAAAATACAAAATCGCCTTCGAAAGATAAAATAGCTTTTTGCGAGCCAATAGGAATAAATAAAGTAGCCATAAGCACCGATGCCACATAAACCAAGGGAGCAATTTTGAAAATGGCAGAAGTAGTTGGACTGTAAATAGCTCCTTTTTTGAATAATCGGATAATATCGAAAAGAGGCTGAAATACCGAGGGCATTTTGCGTGCCGCAATTCTTGCTTTCACTTTCGTGATGATACCTACAAAAAATAGTGCCGAAACAAATATTAATAATAAACTTATCATTTTATATCCAGTTTAAGTAGGTGAGTAAAAATATTACGGCTAAAAACACCAGAGCATAAAGTAAGTAATGCTGTATTTTTCCTGTTTGGAAAACGGCAATTTGTTTTAGCCATTGCAGTATTTTATTCGATGGTGTGCTCACCAAATTATCTTCGAAAACATCAGTAGAATGGGTTTCAAATTCCCGTTTTTGTGGAAAAATCTCATTAACTTGAAATTCGTTAAATTCTTTTTTTACATTGACTAATTTTGAAGATAGTTGAACAAAATTATCGGCATAAGAAGTAGCCGTATATTGATGTAAAGCAGGATTGGCTCCAGTGTAGCCACAGCCCCAAGTAGGTTCTTGTTTAATAGTTTGCCTTTTTTGTTGCCACGAACGTAAAATCCAAAGCAAACTAATAACAGCAATAAAAATTCCAGAAGATAAACTTATATGATTTAAAGTTGGAATAATTTGCTGAATGGCATCGGTATTTGACGAAAATATTCCGATAATATTTGCTAATGGCTGCATAAAAATAAAAGGAACAAATCCAATTAATACAATCATAAAACCAATCAAGAAATTAGGCAATAACATAGAACTTTCGACTTCCTTGGCGTGATTAACTTTTTCGGAACGTCCATTCCCTAAGAAAATAATACTAAACACTTTGGTAAAGCAAAATATGGCTAAGCCGCCAATAATGGCTAAACCCGAAAAACTGAAAAGCAGAACAACATCGGTAAATAAACTTGCCGAATGAAGCGATTTAAACATTCCTGAGTAAATCAGAAATTCAGAAATAAATCCGTTAAAAGGAGGTAGACCACTTATGGCTAATGCCCCAAGTAGAAAGAATATTGCTGTTTTAGGCATTTTTTTAATCAAGCCTCCCAACTGTTCAATATTTCTGGTGTGGGTTTGTTGGTACACCGAACCTGCGGTATAAAATAGCAACGATTTAAAAAGTGAGTGATTGAGAATATGTAAAATCCCACCGCCAAAACCCAGCGCAGCCAACAATGGAATATTTTCGGCTAATCCAATCGTTCCTAATCCAATACCAATACCAATTATTCCAATATTTTCGATACTATGATAAGCTAACAATTTTTTAACATCGTGTTGAACAATAGCTAGTGAAACGCCAATAAGTCCAGAAGCTAATGAGATGATTAGAATAAATATCCCGATATAAAATAAGTCGTGATGAATATAAGTCAATACCCGAAGAATTCCATAAATTCCCATTTTAATCATAACGCCACTCATAACTCCTGAAACATGTGATGGTGCCGCAGGGTGAGCGTGTGGCAACCACGAATGCAAAGGAATAAATCCTGCTTTGATACCAAAACCAATAAAAAACAGCATGAACAAATAAAATGGATTGTGTGCTTGAAAATAAACAGCCAAGCCATCGAAACTAAATTCTGCTCCTGTTTGAGTATAAGCCCAAATAAAAGCCAACATCAAAAACACAACACCAATATGCATCTGTATCAGGTATTTAATCCCAATTTTTATAGTTTCTTTTTTCTCACTTTCAAATATTACAAGAAAGAAAGATGATAATGACATGATTTCCCAAATAACTAAGAATGCTAAAGCATCGCGAAACATTACGACTAAAAGCATGGAAATATGTAACCATAGAAAGTTGAAATAATGTAAGGCAAGTTCTGTTTTGTTTTTTTTATCGAAATAGGGTTTTAAATAGCCTTTGGCATATATAATTCCTGTTAATGTTGTAAAATTAACAACCAAAATAAAGAATGCCGAAAGTTGATCAATTTCAATATTTAAAATGTGCCCCATAAATGGCATTAATACCAATTTTATAGGCTCGGTAAAAGCAAATAATTCTTGAATGGCCCAAATACTACTAATGCTAATAATTGCAACATGTAGGAGTAAACCCCAATAATATTGTGCTTGTTTGGGTACGATAAACAAGGCAAATGATAAAATTATAGCCAATTTAAACAAGATGATATCCATCTCAGTATCAATTTAATGTAAATGTTGAAGATAAAAGGAAAATGCAATTTTATTATTGCAGTGCTATAAATAATAGCGTAAAAAAATAACTATCAGGTTAATATAGATTCTATTTCAATAAAGATAGAACGATTCTGATAAGACTTAAGTGTAAGACTAATCCCTGAGAAAGTAAATAATCGTTTAAATTTAAAAATATGCATTAGTATAGATATTTTAAAGCGTGCAAAGTTATGCTTTTTATTTAATAAAAAAGCTTTGCATAATTATTTCTTTCGATAAGAACGACTTTGCTTTTTATAAAGTTCTGGAGGCTGCTTTTGTATGGGCGTAATTTTATTTAGAATTGCTTTTTTATACCAAATAGTCATCCAAAAACCACGAGAGAACATAAATATACTGAAGGCTAACCAAAGCGCATTGTTGCCCATCGATGGAAGTAATAAATAATAGATAGGAAGAAAAATTATTAATCCAGAAATAAGCATCGTATTTCGTATTTCTTTTACAGCAGTGGCTCCTGTATAAACACCATCCCAAAGGAAAGAAGCAAAAGTTAATATTGGAATAATTTCTATCCAAAATAGATATTGTTGGCTTAATTGAATAATATTAATATCGTTGGTTAAGAGCCTAAGAATAAAATGAGGAATTGTAATATATAATATGGTAAATGGAAGGCTAATAGCTAGACCCCATAAAAAAGTTATTTTAACTGCACTTTTTAATTTTGTAAGGTTTTGTTCACCAATATATTTTCCTGTTAGGGCTTCTGCAGCATATGCAAAGCCATCCATAAAGAAAGAATAAAACATGAAGAATTGTAGTAATAATGCATTTACGGCTAATATTTCGGTACTGATTTTTACAGACGATGCTGTGAAAAATGAAAGTACAAAAATCAAAGTTAATGAACGGATAAATAAATCTCTGTTTAATGATAATAGATCGAGAAGTTTTTGAGTCTGTAGACTTAATTTAAACTGAATCTTTTTAAGATACGATGGATAATATTTTAGGATAAATCCAATCGCCAATAATAAACTAAGATATTGAGCAATTAAAGTTCCCCAAGCCACTCCTTCGGCTTGCATCCCAACAACAAATACAAAGAAATAATTTAATCCGATATTAAAAACATTTCCTAGGACAGCAATATACATAGGTATTTTGGCATTCTGCATACCTATAAACCAACCGTTAAAAACGTATATTAAAAGAGTAGCTGGAGCCGCCCAAATCCGAACTTTAAAGTAATCGAGAGCGAATGATTCGACAATCGGGCTACCGTCTAGAATGGAAAACGCAAGCCACTCGATAGGTTTCTGTAAAAAGATAATTGTTCCTGCTAATAGTAATGCTAAGAAAGATGCTCGAACAAAAATACTTTGAATTTCTTGCTTATCTTTTTTTCCATGAGCTTGTGCGGTTAAGCCTGCCGAACTTGCTCTTAGAAAACTTAAGGTCATATAAATAAAAGAGAAAATCATACCGCCTAGAGCAATGGCTCCAATCTGGTTTGAGGCGTCCGTAATATGACCAACTACAGCGATATCGGCCATTCCTAAAAGAGGGACGGTTATATTACTGATAATATTAGGGATAGCTAATTTAAGGACGCGTTTATTCAATTGAATATGGTTTTATGGTGAAGCAAAGGTATAGCTTAAACGTGAAAGAAGAAAAGTTAAATTTAAGAAACTAATGATCAATAATTTTGATAACAACTCTTCGATTTCGATCTTGTAGATTTTCTTTTTTGGATAATAATTGCGTAGATCCAAATCCTTTTGAACTTAATCTATTGGTGTTAATTTGTTTACCGATAAGATAAGTTTTTACAGTATTTGCTCTTTCTTGTGATAATTTTAAATTATAATCAGCTTGACCTTTATTGTCGGTATGACCTTCTATCAAAATTTTAATTTTAGGATTCGATAATAAATAGTTAGCAAACAGGTCTAGTTCTTGTGTAGAGCAATTTCTAAGGGTGGCTTTGTCGAAGTCAAATTCAATATTTTTAAGCACAAATTGATCGTTTTGTTGAATTGGGTTTAAAAAGATGTTTGTATTGATACTTACTAAACTATCTTCTGAAACGGATTGAATTAGATCCGAATAATACAGGTAACCATTAGCATAGGCGGAAATTGAATATTCTTGATTAGCTTTTATTCCAAAAGTAATTTCCCCATTATCGGAAATTGTTGTCTGTGATGTAGTGCGGTCAGCATTGTTAATAATATTATAGGATATTTTTAAAGGTTTTTTGGTGTCAGATGCTAAAACTAGTACTTTGTAAAAAGCCGTCTTTTTGGGCTGAGCTTTTTTGTATAAGTCAAACTGATAAATATCTTCTTTTCCAAAGCCATTTTCTCGGTTGCTTGCGAAATAAGCAATACTTCCGTCTGGAGAAACAAAAAGTGAATTATCAGATTCTGAAGAATTAATGGGGTAACCCAGATTTTCTGGTTTAGACCAAGAGTTATCTTCAAGTCTACGACACAAGAAAATATCTTTAGCGCCCATTCCTGGCCATCCATCGGATGCAAAATAGAGCGTTTGGTTATCAAAATGAATAAAGGGAGACATTTCATTGTATTTAGTATTGATGAAACTGCCCAAATTATAAGGCTTTCCAAATTCTCCTTCACCTAAAATATCTACGGCCCAAATATCTCTTTTCCCTATTCCTCCTGCTCTTTCGCTTGAAAAATAAAGTGTTTTCCCATCCGATGAAATATTGGGCTGAGAGTCCCAACTTTTTGTATTGATGCTTCTCGCATTTTTGGGGCTTGTCCAAAAATTACCTCTGTTAAACGAATAATAAATATCGCAACTTCCTTTACCATCAGGACGGTTACAGGCTGCAAAAAACAAGACCGTTCCATCGGCAGATATTGAAGGAGCCCCCTCGTTTCGCTTTGAGTTTAATGTTCGGGAAAGAGGAATGGATTTCTGCCATTTCCCATCTTTCTTCTGGCTGATATAAAAATCTTCTTGCAAAGATGGAAACGCTTTCGATAAAGCTGTCATTCTGGTATATATCAGATATTTACCGTCTTGGGTTAAATTGGGTAAGTATTCGGCATACTTACTATTTATATTTCTTCCAAGATTAATGGGCTGATATGGGACAGGGTGTTGAATGGCTTCTTTGGCAAATGCGATGTTCTGTTCTAATTTACGGCAAACTTCAGCATCAAAAATATTCATTTTATGATTCTTGTAACACGATTTTAATAGTTGCTCGGCTTTACTATATTCTTGAAGATAAAAATAGGCTTGTATTTCAAATTTAGAATATTTTAGAGATTGTTTAGTTAACTCATTTTTTAGCTTATGACTTAAAAATGCAACGTGTTCCCAATCTTTTTTCTTGACAGATATTTGATTAATTTTGATTAATACATCGATATTTGTCGAATCTATTTTGTAACATTCTAGTAGATAGTGCTCTGCGTGTTTAAAATCTTTTCTTTGGTAATACTTGTTTGCAAGTCCAAATTTTTTATCAAAATCTTCCGATTGAGAAAAACTTAGTATGCTAATAAGATTTATAAATATGAGAAATAATGTTTTTTGCATTTATTGGTTGATAATAAAGGAAAAATAATTTTACATCCAAGGTTTTTCGGAACTTTCAATTTTATAGAGTAAAAAGTTGTATAATTCTTTGGCTAATTTTTCTGGAATATATGGAATTCTTAGATTATCGCCAGATGCAGTAAAAATAGTAATATTGGCCAGGTGTCGTTTTTTTATAAATATATTTTGATTATAATTGATAGCTTGAATCTTGAAATTTTGCATTTGATAAATGCTTTTCGAGATATGTCCTTTTGTAATTTCTAACTGCGATTCGCTAATTCGGAAACCTCGACGTTTGTAACTGATAAAGAAAAATACAGCCCAGAATACTTCATAAATAATAATTGAAATCTGATATTCTTGATCTTGCCACCAAAAGAAAATTGTGGGTAAAATAAAAATGATTGTAAAAAAAATAAAGTTCCTTAGAAAATACATCCAGTGCGTTTTGTAAACTGGCGAAAAGCTAGGCTCAGTATCGCCAAAGATGGCATTTTTTATACTTTTCTGATGCGATAGCCTACAAGCAGGAATCTCGATAGCTTGTTTTTTCTTGATGCGTTCTCCACTTACAGCTTGTTTTATTTTTAAGGTTTCGAATCTTAAAAGTTGTCTAAACGGATTTTGATGCCAAGAGATAACTTGAATCTTACTCATTGGTATGGAAATCTCTTTTGTATTAATTAATCCAAAGCTTAATTTAAATGAATTAGAAAGTTTGGAGAGCTTTAGTTCGTAGAATCTAATAAAACTTAGAATAAAAGAAAATAGAACAGAAATCATAAACATCAGAAGAAATATAAATATCCAGAAATAGAAACTAATATGATTGCTGCTAATAATTTGCGTACTATTAGTTACAAACTCGTCTGCTTGATTTCCTGAATAATCTTGAAATTGAGAGTAGATCCAGTAGCCAATACCTAGAATTGCGGCAAGACTTCGTAAATGGTTTTCACTTAATCCAACTTTTACGATATCAGACAAGCTTAATGCCAGAATTTCCTCTGTTGTATTTTCTTTTATTTCATCAGTAATGATTTTCTCTGGGGTATTGGTGATTGATTTTGCATTTTTTTGTATCTCATCTTTTAATGCCTCTGCAACAGTTTTTTTTATAGCAATTAGTTTTACTTCAACATCTTTGCCTCCTGCTGTATCAATATCCACAGAAACAAGATTTAATATTTTGTGAAAAATGTTTTGTTTAATATTAACAGTTTGTATCCTATCCAAAGGAATGCTTAATCGTATTTTCTTCAGATAGCCTTTATTTATTAATAACTCACCATTTATTATTTGGAAACGAAAAAACCAATAAGATAATAAGCTATTAATCATAACAAAAACGACAACAGCAATCGTTCCATAAAAATAGGTTTGCTCTTTAAGAACACTTATTTGTTTAGAATTACCTTGTTCAGCAATAATAGGAATTAATACAGGCCACAAAATTTTAATTAGTTTTCGGATAGTTTCTATCGAAAATATAATTAAGCCGATTGGGGCTTGTCGTTGTTCTTTGGACCAGTCTAATTTATTCATGTTCCGAAATACTTAAGCTGATATGTTCTTTCAATAATTCGGCTTCTTCTGGTTTTATTCCAGATATCGATAAATCGCTAGAGCTACCACCAGCTGTATAAATAACAAGTCTAGAAAGTTTAAATATCCGTAACAAAATACTTTGACGAATTTCGACATGCTGAATCCTATTTTTAGGAATGGCTGTTGTGTTTTGTATTAAGTAGCCCGTTTGATAAACTAAATCGTGTTGACGCAAAATGTATTTCTTTCTTGGGAAACCTAGTTCGACAAGTCCAAAACTGAGTATCCAGAAAATAAATATGCTAATGTATATAATTGCAAAATGCCAATTTAATAATTCGGAGTTTCCGAATAGTTGAAAAAGAATGACTATTGAAAATATTAAAATAAAGAGAAGTCCATTTCGCAGATGAAGGAATAATTTATAAGCATTTTCGATAGGCTTAAAAGTCTCAGGGTCAATCAGGGGTAAATCTTTAAGCTCGATACTTTGGTTCTGGAATAATTCAGACATGGAATTGAAGGTTTTAGTTTATTGGCAATATATTTTTTATATGCCAGGTATAGAGTTGATTAGATTTTGGGTATATTCCGTTTGTGGATTCTGGTAAATTTGATCTGCTTCGCCTATTTCTTCAATCTTACCTTGATTCATAACGATAATTCTATCCGACATATAGCGGACGACCGATAAATCGTGAGAAATAAAAATATAAGTTAAATTAAATTCTTTTTTCAAATCATTAAGCAAATTTAGGACCTGAGCTTGAACAGAAACATCGAGAGCAGAAACCGATTCGTCACAGATAATAAATTCTGGTTCAAGAGCTAATGCTCTTGCAATACCAACACGTTGCCTTTGTCCGCCAGAAAATTCGTGTGGATAATGATTGAAATGCTCTTCTTCTAATCCGACTTTTTGAAGTAATTCGAGCGTTTTATTAAGTCTATCAGTTTTTGTATTTAATATTTTGTGTACTTGCATAACTTCCATTATGGTAGCTCCAACTGTCAACTTTGGATTTAAAGAGGAGTAGGGATCCTGAAAGATAATTTGAAACTTTTTTCGAAAAGCTAACATTTCCTTTCGAGAGTATTCTAAGGTGTTTTTCCCTT
>JAMOQL010000214.1 GCA_027064025.1 Bacteroidales bacterium | reverse complement strand
CCTTGTAAATGAATCAAAAGAAAAATTTAAAACAATTTTTTAGATATAATGTAGTAGCACTATTCGCAACTACATTAGATTTTTCATTGTTTATAATTCTTTCTGATATTTTCCAAATTTGGTATGTGCTTTCGACCTTTATAAGTGCTTTTATTGGTGGTGTTGTAGCTTTTTTTCTTGAACGAAATTGGACTTTTGTAAGTAAAGACGGGAAGATAAGTCATCAAGCAATTAAGTATTTAATAGTATGGATTATAAGTATTTTGTTAAATACCTCAGGACTCTATCTAATAGTCGAATATACAAATATTGAGCAGGTCATTTCAAAAGTAATTGTATCTGTTACAGTTGGTATAGGATTTAATTTTTTAACGCATAATTTACTTGTTTTTAAACAGAAATAATAAATGAATTTTAAACATTATATATTAATTAACGTAGTAGTCTTGATTTTTTTTTTCAATACGAAACCTATTGTCGCCCAGAAAATGACAAGAGTTAGAGGTACGGTTATAGATGCAAAAACAAAAGAACCACTTCCATTTGTAAATATAATTTTTGCAGGAAAAAATATAGGAACGATTACCGATTATAACGGCAAATATAGTATCGAAACACAATGGCCATCAAACAGATTAATAGCATCATTTGTAGGTTATAAAAAACAGTATAAAAATATTATAAAAGAGAAAAATCAAGTAGTTAATTTTCAATTAGAAGCAAATACTATTATTCTTGGTGAAGCAGTTGTAATAGCAAAGAAAAAAAGATATAGAAATAAAAACAATCCAGCAGTCGAACTTATAAGAAAAGTAGTTGAAAATAAAAACTTAAATAGAAAAGAGTATTTAGATTATTATCAATATCATAAATACGAAAAAATAGAATTTGATATAAATAATATTACAGAAAAATTTAGAAAGAAAAAAGCATTCAATAAATTTCAGTTTATTTTTAATTACGTTGATACAGCAGATATAAATGGAAAACCATACTTACCAATATTTTTAAAAGAAACTTCGTCGATTGTGTATTTTCGAAAGAAGCCAAAAGAACAAAAAGAATATGTAAACGGCAGCAAAATGATTGGTTTTCATGATTATATAGACAATGAAGGTGTTGGGTTTATGATTGATAATATGTATCAAGATATTGATATATATAACAATAATATTACACTTTTAACCAATCAATTTATTAGCCCGATTTCTAATATTGCACCAACAATTTATAAGTTTCACATTATTGATACAGTAGATATTAATGGATCTGATTGTATAAATTTAGTTTTTCAGCCAAGAAATAAACAAGACTTTGCTTTTAAAGGTAATTTGTATATTACAAACGATGATAAGTATTCTGTTGTAAAAGTGGATATGCGTGTAATGGACGACATTAATCTTAATTTTGTTAACGATATGCAAATTATTCAAGAATTCTCGTTCATAAATAACGAAGTTTGGATGATTACACGTGATGAAATAATTATTGACTTTAACATTGGGAAAACAGGGACAGGAATGTTTGGTAAAAAAACTGTTTCTTACAATAAGTATGAATTTAATAAAGAAATTACTGACACTATATTCAAAGGAATAGAAAATAAAATTGTAGTTGAAGGATATAACAAAAAAGATGAAACGTTTTGGAAAGAAAATAGAATAAAAGAATTAAATGAACAAGAAAAAAATATTTATGTAATGGTTGATAGCGTCCAAAATGTTCCGGCTTTTAGGCGAACAATGGATGTTATTATGCTATTAGTGGCAGGGTATTGGAATTTTGACAAAATAGATGTAGGACCGGTTAATACATTTTATAGTTTCAACGATATTGAAGGTTTTAGATTAAGAATTGGTGGACGCACAAGTGATAAATTTAGTAAAACTTTTCGCTTAGATGGATTTGTTGTTTACGGGTTTAAAGATGAGCAGTTTAAATATTCAATACGAGCTACACAATCACTCAACAAAAAACCTTTAAAAGAAAGCCCTCGGCATACTATTATGGCAATGTATCAACGAGAAACCAATTTCCCAGGAATGGAAATGATGTTTATTAATGAAGATAATTTCTTCTTATCGTTTAAACGTGGTGTTGCCGATAAAATATTGTACTATGATATGTTTAATATCGAGCATTATAAAGATTGGGGTAATGATATTTCTACAACAATTAGTTTAAAACATACTATTCAAAAAGCAGGAGGTAATTGGGGTTTTACTTACGATGATTACACAATGACCGATATAACATCAAGCGAAATAATTACAAAGATTAGGTTTGCTCCAAACGAAAAGTATTATCAAGGAATGGATTATAAAACACCCGTTATATCAAAATACCCGATATTTCAGTTGACTTATACACAGGGCCTAAAGAATGTTCTCAACTCTGATTTTCAATACAGTAAACTAAAATTTAATTTCTTTAAACGTTTTTACTTATCTCCTATAGGATTTACAGATTTTGAAGTTGAAGCCGGAAAAGTTTTTGCGGATGCTGTACCATATACTAATTTATATATTCACAGAGCCAATCAAACCTATTCATACCAACTACGTTCTTACAATTTAATGAATTTCTTAGAATTTGTAAGCGACGAATATGCTGCATTATTTGTTGAACACTATTTTAATGGATTTATTTTAAATAAAATTCCTTTATTTAAACGCCTTAAGTGGCGAACAATTATATCTGCTAAAGGAATTTATGGCAGACTAACCGATGCTAATAATCCTCAAAAAACAGAAGGATTAATGAATTTCCCTACCGATGAAAACGGAAATCCTACAACATATTCTTTATCGGCAAAACCATATGCTGAAGTTAGTGTTGGAATTGGAAATATATTCAAATTTTTCAGGGTTGATTTAGTAAAAAGAATGACATATATAGATAATCCGTATGTACAAGAATACGGAATAAGAGCAAGATTTAAATTTGATTTTTAAAAATAAAAGAATGAAATTATTAAGAAAAAGATTATCAGAATACAATTTGCCTCAATTATTTAAGGCAAAGGATATGTATCCCTTTTACCATAAATTAGAAACGGGACAAGATACTGAAGTGTATATGAATGGTAAAAAAATATTGATGTTTGGGTCTAATAGTTATTTGGGCTTAACTAATCACCCAGAATTAATAGAAGCTTCAATAAGTGCATTAAAGAAATATGGAACAGGAGCGTCTGGCTCGCGTTTAATGAATGGTAATTTAGACTTACACGAAGAATTAGAAGAAAAACTTGCTCAATTTGTGGGTAAACCTGCAGCTACTGTTTTTAGTACAGGTTTTCAAGCCAATGTTGGAGCAATACCAAGTCTTTTAAGAAGAAACGATTATTTGGTTATTGATGAAAAATCTCACGCATCAATAATTGAAGGAAGCCGTTTAGCTTTTGCAAAAACACTAAAATACAAACATAACGATATGCAGTCGTTAGAAAATATTTTGACTAAAACGGATAAAACAAAAACAACTTTAATTGTTACCGATGGAGTTTTTAGTATGGAAGGTGATGTGGCACCACTCAATAAAATTGTAGAATTAGCCGAAAAATACAATGCTTCAATTATGTTAGACGATGCTCACGGACTTGGTGTTATGGGTGTTAATGGAGCAGGAACAGCATCTCATTTTAATCTTACAGACAAGACAGATATAATAATGGGTACATTTAGTAAATCACTGGCTTCATTAGGTGGTTTTGTCGCAAGTGATAAAGACACCATTAATTATATTAAACATAATGCTAGAGCATTAATTTTTAGTGCAGGAATACCACCCGCATCGGCAGCAACCGTTTTAAAGGCATTAGAAATAATAAAAGCAGAGCCTCATAGAATTGAAAAATTATGGGAGAATACAAAATACGCAAAAAAATGTTTGACCGATGCTAATTTTGAAATAGGAAATAGTGAAGCTCCTATAATTCCAATATTTGTAGGAGAAGATATTAGAACTTATGCTTTTGCTAGTACATTAATTAGAAATGGAGTGTATGTTAACCCTGTTGTTCATCCTGCTGTTGAATTAGGAAAAGGGATTTTGCGTTTCTCACTGATGGCAACACATACAAAAGATCAAATAAATCAAGCCGTAGATGTACTTATTAAGAGTAGAGAACATGTAGAAACCCTATCATTAAAAAACTTTCAATATGAGTAAAATAGAAATAAAAGAAGTTAAATCTAAATCAGATTTAAATAGGTTTATTGCTTTTCCAAACAAACTGTATAAAGGAAATAAATACAGAGTACCACAACTTCATGCATTTGAAAAATCAGCACTATCGCCGAAAAAAAATCCAGCTTTTGATTTTTGCGAAGCAAAATATTGGTTGGCGTATAAAGAAGGAAAAATTGCAGGAAGAATTGCAGGAATTATTAGTCATAAATCTAACGAAATATGGAAAGAAAAACATGTAAGGTTCGGATGGATAGATTTTATTGATGATTATGATGTTTCAACTGCCCTAATTAAAACAGTAGAAGATTGGGCAAAATTGCTCAATATGGAAGCAGTTCACGGTCCTTTGGGCTTTTCAGATCTTGACTTGGAAGGCATGTTGGTAGAGGGGTTTAATGAAATTGGTACACAAGCGGTTATTTACAACTACCCTTATTATCCCGAACATATGGAAAAGCACGGTTATAAAAAAGATACCGATTGGGTGCAATTAGAGTTGAAAATACCTGAAAAAGTACCTGAAAAAATACAAAGGATATCTGAACTTGTTCAAAAAAAATATAATTTAAGATTATTAAAACTAAAAAAATCAAAAGATGTATTGCCCTATGCTAAAAGTTTATTCGAGATTATCAACGAATCATATATAAACTTATATGGTTTTGTTCCTTTAACAGAAAAGCAAATCGCTTATTATACCAAACAATATTTTTCAATGGTAAACACTAATTATATTGGTTTAGTCGTTGATGAAGACAATAAATTAGTTGGTTTTGGCTTAAGCTTTTTATCATTATCAAAAGCATTGATGAAAGCCAATGGTAAACTTTTCCCGTTTGGTTTTATACCTATTTTAAAAGCAATGAAAAAAAACGATACTATTGATTTGTTGCTTCATGCTGTAAAACCAAAATATTTCAACAAAGGAGTTCCTGCAATTTTTTATGCAAATATGACACAAGCCTGTATTAACGAAGGTGTTAAAACAGCCATTACCAGTCATATTTTAGAAGATAACAAGCCGTCTATTCAAATGTTTAACCCGTACGAAACCCGCCAACATTTAAGACGAAGAATTTACATAAAACATTTATAAAATGAAAAAAGTACTTATTACAGGCGCTAGTGGTTTTATAGGTAGCTTTTTGGTAGAAGAAGCTCTAAAAGAAGGTTATGATGTTTATGCTGGTATTCGTGAGTCTAGCGATTTAAAATATTTGACTGACCTTAAAATAAAGTTTATATACATTGACTTTTCAAACAATGAGTCGCTTAAAAGTCAACTAATAAAAATTGGAAAGTTTGATTCTATTATACATTGTGCAGGAGTTACCAAAACTTGTAATAAGAAACTATTTGATATTGTAAATTATCAATATACCAAAAATCTTATTGAGGCACTACTTGAAACATCAATGGTTCCCGAAAAATTTATTTTTGTAAGTAGTCTTGCTACATACGGACCCGGACAAAAAGATATAGAGCCAATTAAACTAACAGATACACCAAAACCTGTTTCTTACTATGGAAAAAGCAAATTAAAAACAGAGCAATACATTAAATCTTTAAAAGATTTTCCTTATTTGATATTTCGTCCAACAGGTGTTTACGGACCAAGAGAGAAAGATTATTATGTAATGTATAAAAGTATCAAGCAAGGTATAGAAACCTATATAAATACCAGAAAACAGCTTATTTCTTTTATATATGTTAAAGATTTATCACGAATAATTGTTGGTGCTTTAAGTTCTGATATAACTAACAAATCGTATTTTGTATCCGATTTAATTGAATATACTGCACAAGAGTTTAATTGGTTAATAAAAAAGAAACTGAATAAAAAAACCATCAGTTTAGTTTTTCCCGGATTTTTAGTTAGAATATTAGCTTTTATCAATGAAAAAATTTCATGTTTATTCTCAAATAAAATACCTACTCTGAATACTGAAAAATTTAAAGAGATAAGTCAAAGAAATTGGCTTTGCGATAGTTCTGATTTAGTTAAGGATTTTGATTTTAAACCTGAATATAATTTATCTAAAGGTTTAGACGAAACATTACAATGGTATAAAAAAGAAAAGCTATTATAAAAATGGAAAAACTAATCAACATATTATTTATTGCAATAATAATATTTCCGATGGTAGTGTTTTCGCAAAATGAGAAATACCCGATACCACCTAAAACAAATACACTGCTTTTTTATATTCAACGCAATCATAATTCTAATACCATAATTTATGATGCCATGTATGATGAGAAAGGGAATTTGGATGATGATGAACCAATTATTGTTTATTGGAGAAGATACGATGAGCAATCTCAGAAAATGGAGCTTAGAAACATAGAAAAATGGTATGCCTATGGAGTTGATTGGGAAAAAGTTGAATATAAAAAAATGTATTCAATAAAATTGGTAGCTGATAAAAAACATAAATTTTGGCTAAAACAACTAGCACCTTTTAAATCGGTAATAATTACAACAATAAACAATGAACTCTCGGTGCTAGACCACATATATATATATGCTGATAATTCAGGAATGTGGCCAACAGTAAAATACATAGAGCTTTTTGGAAAAAGTATAAAAACAAAAGAAAAAACATGCGAAAAATTAATTATTGATTAATGGAATTTACTCGTTTTACAAAGAAAAATATATTAGTTAACTTGCTTATTATAAGCACTTATCTAATTTGGATGAATATTGTTGGTAATATAAAACCAGACCACTTTATATTAGTATCTATTTGGCTAATATCCTTTTATGCTTTTGAGAAATCACGAAAGTTTATACTGGGGTTTTCTGTATTTATTATTTTTTGGATTATTTATGACTCAATGCGAATCCTCCCAAATTATGAAGTTTCAACAGCTCACATTAAAGAACCTTATGAACTCGAAAAAGCTCTATTTGGAATAAAAGTAATGAGGGATACTATTACAGTAAACGAATTTTTCGACATCTGGAATAATAAATTTCTTGATTTTATGTCAGGTTTTTTCTACATAAATTGGATGCCTATCCCCCTTGCATTTGGTATTTATCTCTTTATTAAAGATAAAAATTTATTTACACAATTTTCAATAGCATTTTTACTTGTAAACTTGGTAGGCTTTACCATATACTATATTTACCCAGCTGCTCCACCATGGTATGTAAAACTTTATGGATTCGACTTGCATATAGGTGTACTTGGTAACCGTGCAGGCTTGGCCCGATTCGATGAATTAATAGGATACCCACTTTTTGAGGGAATCTATAATAAAAACGCCAATGTTTTGGCTGCCATGCCATCGTTGCATGCAACATACCCTTTAATAGTATTGTTTTATGGCATAAAAAAACATTTAACTTGGACAAACATAATATTTGCAATATTTACACTTGGTATCTGGTTTTCTGCGGTATATTCAGGTCATCATTATATTATTGATGTATTAGTAGGCGTAGTAATGGCTTTAATAGTTCTATTTTCATTTGAAAAAATAATAACCATAAAATACATCGATAAATTAATAAAAAAGTTTGCTAAAAATATTTAAAATGGTAATAAAATATATATATGTAATAACAATATTATTGTCTTCTGTATTATTTGTTAGTTGCGAAAAAATGTTTGAATTTAGCCCTTACGAGGCAAATGTTAAAGAAGAATGCAAAAATACTACTAATAAGAACTTGCAATTAATTAAGAATATTCAAATCGATTCTGATACTTTTTCATTTGCTTTTGTTACCGATAATCATTATCATTACAGTAATCTGAGAAAAGTAATTGATGACATAAATAAAAAAAATGAGATTTTGTTTGTAATTTCTGGTGGAGATATTGCAGACCAAGCTTTATTAAAAGAGTATGAGATTTTTTATGATATTATGGAAAATCTTCATAAGCCTTACCTTACAGTTATAGGAAATCACGATTATAATTCAAATGGAGAAATAGTATATAAACAAATGTTTGGTGCTTATAATTACTCATTTGAATTTAAGCAAAACAAATTTGTGATTTTTGATGATGTAGTTTGGGAAAGTAACAAGAATCCTGATTTTAATTGGTTATCAAATCAATTATCAGATAATCCATTCAATAAGCAAATATTTGTAATTGCTCATATTCCTCCATTCTCTGACCAATTTGACAGTAATATGGAACAAACATATAAATCATTAATGCAAACCAATAATGTATCATTATCAATACATGGGCATATTCATAGTTATTCTTTCGGAAAGGTTTATAATGATAACGTAAGTTATTTAATAGTGCCTTGGCCTAAAAAGCCAACATACTGTATTATAAATGTGCATAATAAAACTTTTGACATCGAATTAATAAAACTATAATAAAATGAAAAATAAAAGTTTAATAATTTTAGGTGTTGCTCTGTTAATATTTTCAAGTGCTTTTGCACAAGATTCTACTTTAGTAAAAAATAAACCTTGGTATAGACCTGATTATGCCAAAATTCAATTTGCAGGAAATATAGGATTTCTTTCAGTAGGTGTTGGTTATCAACTCCTGAACAATCATGTATATTCAGAATTAATATATGGCTATGTGCCTGCATCAATCTCAAAATCAGAAAAAATACACACAATTAC
>JAMOQL010000213.1 GCA_027064025.1 Bacteroidales bacterium | reverse complement strand
GATACAATCAAAGCAACACAAATTTAATTTGGAAATTTAATTTTAATTCGGCAAAATCGTACATAGAAGTAACTTACGACCATACCGACACAACAGGTGGCATCAATACAATAATTACCGATACCTTTAAATTACAATTTAATGATAAATGCGGTCGATTCAATCAATATTTCAACAATAATACTCTACTAGAGCCCATATTTAATCAGAATCAGAATAAAGCATATATTGCAGGAACAGCAGGTCCAAAAGGACATATTAGTTTATCCCCTATTTTAACTTGGAGAGATTCTTCTAAAATTATGATTTACAAAGCAGAATTAATGATAAGTGCTAAAGAAGTTTCTCCAGATATTTCTATCCCAACTAAATTATTATTAAAAATTGATAACGACGAAGAAACAATTCGTTTTGTTGATGATTATTTAGCAACTTCTGCAGATAATTATGACGGAAATTACGATGAAGAAACTCAAAGTTATCATATGATAATAACTAGGCACATTCAGAACTTCATCAATAAGAACCAAAACGATTCATTACTTTGGATTAGCCCTAGTGGTAATCTAACCAACCCGTATCGAGTTATTCTCCTAAATGGCGAAGACGAGAAAAAAATTACTCTAAAAATTACTTATTCAAAATTGTATTAGACTATGTGTGGTATAGTAGGTTACATAGGACATAAAGACGCCTATCCCATCCTAATTAAAGGACTAAAAAGATTAGAATATAGAGGTTACGATTCTGCAGGAATCGCCTTAATAAATGGGAAGACAAGAACTTATAAATGCAAAGGCAAAGTAAGCGACCTCGAAACTTTCATTGCTAATCAAGACAAATCAGGAAATATTGGAATGGGGCACACCCGCTGGGCTACTCATGGTGAACCAAATGATGTTAACGCTCATCCTCACATTTCTGAAAATGGATATTTTACAGTTATTCATAATGGAATAATAGAGAACTACGATACTTTAAAAAAAGAACTTATCAGCAATGGTTATTCATTTAAAAGCGAGACCGACACAGAAGTTCTTTCAAATTTAATTGAATACATTTTCTTATCTAAGAAAGAAATTACAGCAGAAAAAGCAGTAAGATATGCCTTAAGTAAAGTAATAGGAGCCTATGGTATTTTAGTTGCCGCAAAAGACGAAACAAATATATTAATAGCAGCTAGAAAAGGTAGTCCTCTTGTAATTGGAATTGGTCATAACGAATACTTTTTTGCTTCTGATGCAACTCCAATAGTAGAACATACTAAAAGTGTTATTTATCTCGATGATGGACAAATGGCCATAGTTGAACGAGATAATTTAATGCTAAAAACAATCCAAAACGATGTTCTTAAACCTGAAGTTACTGAGATTGATATAAATATTGAATCCATAGAAAAAGATGGATACGATCATTTTATGTTAAAAGAAATCTTTGAACAACCCATTGCTATTAAAGATACTTTCAGAGGACGTGTTTCTAAACGCCATCAAAGGATTTATTTAGGAGGCTTACATAAAGTATTACCTAAAATTAATAATGCAAAGCGAATCATAATTATTGGTTGTGGTACTTCTTGGCACGCAGGTTTAGTTGGAGAATATTTACTTGAAGAATATGCAAGAATTCCGGTAGAAGTAGAATATGCATCGGAATTTAGATATCGTAACCCAATTATCACCGAAGATGATGTCGTTATTGCTATAAGCCAATCTGGAGAAACAGCAGATACACTTGCTGCTATTAAATTGGCCAAAGAAAAAGGAGCTACAGTTATTGGAGTTTGCAATGTAGTTGGAGCAAGTATTCCTCGGGAGACTCATGCTGGAGTTTATACTCACGCTGGACCGGAAATAGGAGTTGCATCTACTAAAGCTTTCACAGCACAGGTTACCGTCCTTACAATGATGGCCTTAATGCTTGGTAGAGAGAGAGGGAATATTGATGCTAAGTTATATATGGAAATGATAACAGCAATGTCAAACGTTCCGAAAAATATCACTAAGATTCTTGAACAATCTGATCTTATTAAAAAAATCGCTGATAAATACAAAGATGCCTCAAACTTTTTATACTTAGGTCGTGGTGCTCTTTTTCCAGTTGCTTTAGAAGGAGCCTTAAAACTTAAAGAAATTTCGTATATCCATGCAGAAGGTTACCCTGCCGCTGAGATGAAACACGGACCCATTGCGCTTATAGACGAAAAAATGCCCGTTGTTGTTATCGCAACAAAAGATAAATCGTACGAAAAAGTTGTAACGAATATTCAAGAGGTAAAAGCACGTAAAGGAGTTGTTATTGCCATCGTAACAGAGGGTGATCAAATTATAAAAAATCTTGCAAATCACGTCATTGAAGTGCCAAAAGGTCACGATTCTATTATTCCTTTATTAGCCGTAATTCCATTACAATTAATATCATATTATATTGCTGTGGCTAGAGATTGTAATGTAGATCAGCCTCGTAATCTTGCAAAATCTGTTACCGTCGAATAATTCAACCATCAATTTTATTTTCAAATTCTATCATCTATTACCGCAATGGAAATGATTAAAAAAAAATCTATAAAAGAACTTCTTCAAATTACTGAAGAAAACTTACAAGTTGAACTTATGGCTTGGGTAAAAACTAAGCGTCAAAGTAAAAATGTTGCATTTTTAGCACTGAACGATGGCTCTATTATTCATAATTTACAAGCTGTAGTCGATGTCAATAATGAAACAGATGTCCTTCTAAACAGGATCCATACAGGTGCTGCTGTTCAATTGCAAGGAAAATTAGTAAAATCTCAGGGAAAAGGTCAAGCTAACGAATTATTAGTAGAAAAATTAGTTGTTCTTGGCGAAGCAGATCCTGACAAATATCCACTTCAGCCCAAGCGACATTCTTTAGAATTTTTACGAGAAAACGCACACTTACGTTTTAGAACTAATCTTTTTGGTGCTATAACAAGAGTCAGGCATGCAATGATATTTGCAGTCCATAGTTACTTTAATCAGAATGGGTTTTACAATGTTCATACTCCAATTCTAACTGCTTCAGATGCTGAAGGAGCTGGTGAAATGTTCCAAGTTACAACTCTCGATTTAAAGAATCCCCCTAAAGAAGAAAATGGGAATATCGATTATTCAAAAGATTTCTTTGGTCGTTCAGCAAATCTGACAGTTTCTGGTCAGCTAGAAGCTGAGTTAGCTGCTATGGCCTTATCAAAAGTTTATACCTTTGGTCCTACCTTTAGAGCTGAGAATTCTAATACTTCGCGCCATTTAGCAGAATTCTGGATGATTGAACCAGAAGTTGCATTTGCCGATATCAATGACGACATGGACTTAGCAGAAGGATTATTAAAGTATTGTGTTCAATATGCTTTAGATAACTGTTCGGATGATTTAGATTTTTTAAGCCAACGCTTAACAAATGAAGAAAAGTCGCTCCCAGAAGCACAACGCTCTCAAGAGTTGCGAGAGAAACTAAAAACCGTTATCGATAATAATTTCGAACGTGTTACTTATACCGAGGCCATTCATATTTTAAAAAACTCTAAACCTAATAAAAAGAAGAAATTTAAATATGTTATTGAAGAATGGGGAGCCGATTTACAATCGGAACATGAAAGATATTTAGTTGAGAAACACTTTAAAAAACCTGTCATATTAATTGATTATCCGAAGGAAATAAAGTCTTTTTATATGAAATTAAACGATGATAATAAAACTGTTCGAGCTATGGATATCCTTTTTCCTGGAATTGGAGAAATTGTAGGCGGTTCTCAACGTGAAGAAGATTTGGAAAAATTAACAAAGCGAATGGACGAAATGAATATTCCTCAAAAAGAAATGTCATGGTATTTAGATACTAGAAGATTTGGTTCTGCTCCACATTCTGGTTTTGGTCTTGGCTTCGAACGCCTCCTTCTATTTGTAACAGGAATGGGAAATGTTAGAGATGTAATCGCCTTCCCTAGAACACCCAAAAATTGTGAATATTAATTTTATTTACATTTTTTAACAATTTATATTTGGATTAATAATAATATTATTATTATCTTTGTAACGTAAATCATTTAAGAGTTCTTCTTTATGATTTACGTTTTTTTCATAATTAGTTATTTTTGGGTTTGACGGGCGGTGGAGATCGCCCGTTTTTTTTGTATCAATAATTTAATGTATTTTTACCTCTCAAAAAAATATTCACATGCAAACAGCAGAAAGAGTTTCCCATACAGATATATCAGACAACTATGTTTTTCAACGTTCACAATTGGCTTATTACGAAGCCAAAAAAATCGTTGAAGGAGATGTATTAGAAATCGGTAGTGGACAAGGCTATGGAATAAATATTATTGCAGAAAAAGCCAATAGATATGTAGCTATCGATAAATTTGCTACCGATATTCATCAGCCCAAGAATGCTCCAAAAATAGAATTCTTAAACATTAATGTGCCCCCTCTTTCAGGTTTAAAAGACAATAGTTTCGATTTTGTAATTAGTTTTCAAGTTATCGAGCATATTAAAAAAGACCGAGAACTAGTAGCTGAGGTATTTCGTATTTTAAAGCCCGGTGGTAAATATATTGTTTCTACTCCTAATATTAAAACATCTTTAACTCGTAACCCATGGCATATAAGAGAATATACCGTAAAAGGATTTGAAAAACTTCTATCAAATTCATTCTCTAAAATAGACAAAAAAGGTGTTTTTGGAAATGAAAAGATTATGGAATATTATTTAGAAAATAAAAAAGGGGTTGAGAAAATCACTCGCTTCGATATTTTTAATCTACAACATATTCTACCTCGCCAACTTCTTCAGATTCCCTACGACATTCTCAACAGAAGGAATCGGAAAAACATACTTAACGGGAATAATGATTTAGTAGCAAGTATTAAAATGAAGGATTACTTTATGGATGTGGCGAATGATAAATGCTTTGACCTTTTCTACATTGCAGAAAAATAGTTCCCCTTAAATCCTATCTCTAGGAATAATATATAATAATTCATTTGTCAACAATAAAATTCTTTGTAAATTGCTAAACCCTAAAATTAGCATTAATGAATAACTTTTGCCCAATATCAAACCGTCCCATAAAAAATAAGGATTGTTGGACTTTAAAATCTTCTGACGGTAAATACTCAATGATTGTTTCAATTATCGGAGAGAATATCATTCGCCTCAAAAATAATGGATATACAAGTCTCCTTGTTAGTCATGAAATTCACCCACAAGTAGAGTCCATAATTAAAAGTGAATTTGATAACAAGCCGTATTTTATCATTTATGATTATAAGGATTTTAAAGGAATAAATACAAAAGTTAGAAACAATTATATTAAATGGGTTAAGAGTAATTCTGAACAAATAAAAGGGGTTTATTTTTACAACACGAGTGCTTTTACAAAAATCCTTGTGAAAACAAGTAAAATACTTTTAAAACATAATATACATATTTACAATAATTACGAAGAAACAATAACTGCTATTTTAAGACTAGAAAATTCTTCAAAAAAACAAATTATTAATCCTAAAGATAATACCAAGAAATATTGTCCCTATTCCAACTACGAAATTACGGCTCCCGAAAGTTGGATTTTTAAAGCTGATAATGGGAAATACAGACTCGAAGTTTCAATCATAGATAATAATATACTTCATGTAAAAAATATTGGGTTTGCCACAATCGAAATAACAAAAACGGTTTGGCCATTGATGTTCAGTATCTATGACAGAGAAATAAAAGGGAATAAATTTTATCTTGTTCACGACTATTCAAACTATCAAGGAGCTAGTTCCGAGGTTAGACTCAATTACATTAAGTGGATAAAAAAGCATTCTGCTGATATTTTAGGGATATACGTATATGGAGCTTCTACTCTAACATCTACTCTTCTTAAAACAGGGATACTTTTACTAAAAGGTCTCGATAATCTTATTATTAATTCCGATTATGAAGAAACAATTCTAGCGATACAAAATAATAAAAATAATACGCTCGTCAACGATTTTATAATAGATGAAAATAAAGAATGGGAAATTAATACTATTATTAGCATAGTAAACAAACAAACATATACTGTAAAAAAAATATGGACCAAGACTTTTGAAGCCGTTACTATTTACACATATTTAATCAATAATAATATATTTATTAGGAGATACAAAGGAAACTTAACAGAAAAACATATTCTTGTTACCCAAGATAATTTCAAAAATATTCTTAAAGAAACACAACTACAGAAATATCATTTTTATACTCAATTTAGCGACGATGCGACACTATCGCTTAAATACAGAAAATATGGAGCAGATTGGTTTAACAACAATTACACCAACATATTAACAGCAGCCTTTTTCAACCTCTCATTTATTAATAGAATAGGAATTCAAATTTCTAAGACTTTTGTTTTTCACACTAAGTTTAAGAAAAGAGTATTTATACTCAATAATCTAAAAGAATCCATTACAACCATCCATAAATATAATTCTGGAGAGTTGCAAAAACATTTTGAAATAAATGAATATAAAAACAAATCGAAAAAAGAATTAATACAAATTATTGAAAATTCAAAAACTAAGAATAAAGAATTAATTAAAACTCAAACTCAAGAAATTGAACAGTTATATTATAAGTTAGGCAGACTCTCTTGGGATGAGGATTTTAATTATAATCATATTGATATAGACCGCAGAAACTCACCCTTTAGTGACTTAAACAATGCGATAGTTTTGATACAAGAAGACATTAAAGATCTGATGAATAGAAAAGACTATATTACGCAAAAAGCACAAGAAAGCGATCGTTTAAAATCATCATTTTTAGCTAATATGAGTCACGAAATAAGAACACCTCTAAACAGCATCCTTGGCTTCTCCAATTTATTACTCGAAAAAGCAAACCATCCACAACTTGTCGAAAAATACTCTAGAATTATTATTAAAAGCGGCAAAAATCTATTAAATCTAATCAACGATATTATTGATATTTCTAAGATTGAATCCAATCAATTAGATATTATTAAGAAGCCATTTATCGTTAATGAAATGATTGAAAACACCTATCAATTATTTAAGAATAACAATAAACTTATTGAACAAAAAATTAGCCTCGAATTAGAAAATTCTATCGATTCAAACCTAACTATTAACTCCGACGAACTCAGAATAGAGCAAATACTAAATAACCTAATAAACAATGCTATTAAATTTACAGAAGAAGGCTCAATAAAGATTATTTCTAAATTCGCAGATAATTTCTTAAGCATCATTATTGAAGATACAGGTATCGGTATTGATGAAAAAAAACAGAATCTTATTTTTGATAGATTTAGGCAAGAAAACATTAATACAAGCCAATATTATGGAGGTTCTGGGCTAGGATTATCCATCTCCCGCTCTCTTGCACAAATGTTGGGAGGAGACATCTTTCTAAAATCACAAAAAGGGAAAGGCAGCCAATTCGAATTAAAATTAGGAATTTCAAACTACAATAATAATTCTTCAAAAGATTATTCTAATGAAGAATTATAACATAAATTGTTACTCTACAATTATTTTCTTAGTGAGAGAAGCTTTGTTTTGCTTGATTCTAACAAAATAAATTCCTTTTTCTAATTTCTTAACCGAAACATCTACCTTTTCTCGATTTACATAGTTTGCTTCAAAAACTTTTTGTCCTGCTAAATTGTATAGTTGGATGAGTCCCGAGTTTTTCTCACTAAAAAATATAAAGAAATTGTCCTTTGACGGATTAGGATAAATATTTAAACCATTAAGCTTTCCTAAAGGATTTAAAATATTTAATACAGGATTATCTTTTATTAATTCTGTATTTAATACCTCTGTAGCTATCGCTTCGTTAAAATCGAAGAAAATATCTGCTTTATTGCGTATAAAATCGCCAAATGTATTCCCTTCCGATTGATGAATATTGAAACTAACACTGCCATGACTAAGACTATCGTTTGTTGATTTTGGTGGTAAATTAATATTGTTAAAAATAAATTCTACTCGTCTACCATTTTGAACCTCATAAGTATATGCATGACTAGCTGCACCGGCACTAAAGGTCATTAAGTTTAAGTTGTCAGGAATAGTATCTACAACGGTAATATTAAAAGCAGTATCAGTTCCTGTATTTTGGAAATGAATAGTGTACTGTAGCATGGTATCTAAATAATAAACATACTCTTGATCTAGTTGATTATTTAATTCAACAAAATTAGGATCGTACGAACCTTGAATAAGGCTATGATGCGTAAGACTATTATTTAGATCATTGTAATCTATTTGACTATCGGTGAACTGAATTTGCGCATCTGTTTGTAAATTATAATCGATTAGACTTGCATTAGCAGCCACTTGATAATAAATAATATAATTAACTTGTTCGAAAGCTCCCATTGAAGGAATAGTCCAATGAATAGAATTTGATGTAGAATTATCGTACGCTAACGAAGAAGAAAGTAGCGTTAAATTAGGATCAAAGTTGAGAATTATTTCTGCATTGTTTATTTCGAAAAAAGAATTATTCTGATAATGAACATATTGTCTATAAGGGAAACCCGGCCTTGCAATATTGGATGACATTTGAATGGATAAATCAGGGTTCGATATGCTTTCATTTGGAATATTCTTTACTATATTGGGAGAAGATACGCTTAATGTTGCTTCCATAGGTTGTGTGACGGTACATGATGGCTCTAATGGATTAGACCATGCTTCTGTAATAGAATAATTACCAAAAGGCAAGCCAATCGAATATTGTCCATATATATTAGTGGAGGTATAATATTCTCCCCCTTCAAAAGCTAAAATTACATCAGGAATCAATACATCATCATTAACATTATAATTACAATCCATATTAGCATCA
>JAMOQL010000212.1 GCA_027064025.1 Bacteroidales bacterium | reverse complement strand
AAATAACTCAAGATGAAGTGTCTCTCGCATCATATCGTAACGAATCAATCCTGTTGCCATATTATTAATTTCATCATCTACCATTCCATCGCTATAATCTAAAATATATTTTTGTATAAACTGTGCACTCATTTTTACAGAACCAATACTAAAATCAAGACCTACAACATAATTTAAATAGTCTTTTTGAATAAGAGCATCTTCGGCTTGCATATCCTCAGTTTGAAAATATTTACCGTTGTAATAAGCTGCTTCTCCACGCAAAATAAAACCTTTAATTTCGGAGCTAAAAGAACCTCCTGCTACAGTTAACCTGTGATGTTCTGGTGTAATTATTAGACCTTTTAAAATTGGACTTGGTGGCATTGTTGTGGTATCCATTCCAAACTGTTTTTGCACATGCATTGTTGGATTATCGTCCCAAGTGTAGCCTCCCATTAAGTCAAAATCTATTTTTGATGTCATAGTAGAATATTTCAAGAATATTTCGCTGTTTTCTAACGATGGATTAATTGTGCTTTTACTCCAATCGAGTGTTGTAGGTGCAGGAAATTGGGGCTGAATATACCAAATTGAATTAGCATCGGGGCGAGTTGTTGGTGTAAATTGCGGAATTGCAATTAACTCAATTGTACTGTTACCAATATAATAATCTAATTTTGCAGCTGTTACACCTGTTCTAATTTCATCAAAATCAGGTAATAAAAACTCCGTTAAATTAAGAGGAGAAACAATATCTGTAATAAAAACTCCATCAGCTTTTCCCCAAACAATTTGTTGTTTACCAATTCGTAAATCAAAATTTTTGAAATACATATCGGCATAAATTTCTCGTAATTTAAAACTTATACTATCAGCATTGTAGAAATAAACGATAGGGCTTGCTTTAAATGCAACTTTTTCGCCACGTTTCTCAAAATTCAGGTTTAAAGTTTGTTGAATTATAGCAAAATCGCCACTATCAACTGTAACACCTTCGTAGGTTCTTGCAAAACCAGAAACATCTACTTTCTCTTGAGCTTTTGTGTAAATACTTGCTGTTATCAGCATTATCAAAATTATTATTTTTGTTTTCATAATTATATTCTTTTAAAATTTTATTTTTTCAGTCATTATTCCAAATCGCAATATTGTTATTTGATGATTAAAATATATATTATAATAGTCCAGTCCGTTATATATACTTGCAAACAAACCAATATCTTCTAAAAATTTGGGATGATAAAAGAATGTAAAACTAAAATTAAAGCGATCTAATGAAAAAAAATCTTTTTCATAAATATCGCCAAACATCCATGTCGTTTTCCCTTTAAGAGAAATACTTGCTCTTTTTTTTCGATTTGTTTTTTCTGTTGGTAATTTAAAAATCGAAAATATTGTATTCCATCTGTAAAGACTATATTTCCCTATCAGATCCTCATCTGTTAATTTTTTTGGGTGCCATTCGAAAGAAGTCGAAAAAAATTGATTAGCATTGAACCGTTTATTGAAATGGTTTTTTATTAATCCTAACTCTACATAATTAGTCGAAAAGTTTCCTGATTGTGTATTTATTTCACCATTATCTAAGTAAAAACTACCATCTTGTCCGTTGGAATGATGAGCAAATCGACTCATCAAACTCAAACTATTGACACTTACCTTAGGACTTAAACGATAATAAGCCGTCAGTTGAGGCATATAACTCGGTGTTCGTACTGGCAAAGAATATTCTTGATACATTCGAATAATAATTTGCGAAGTTAGCACTCCAATTAAACGAGCATCTTGACTCGTTCGAATATAAAAGCTAGCATTTATATTAGCCTCAAAAATTAAAGGTTCAATATTCCCAATATCAGTAGGGAAAGTAACGTAACTTTCGCCTTGACTTACTTGTGCAATACTTGTTAAACAAATATTTGACATAACACTATCTTGCTTTTGCCCAAAAACAAATACTGTGTAAAAGCTTAAAATTAATAATATGTATAAATGTTTAATCATCTGTATATTGCAAATCCTAACTCTAAAATATCTTTTAATGGAACGCTTGAATCCCTACTCTGTTGAGCACGTATAATTTCTACTATTTGTTCTTATTAAATGTTATACCATAAGCATCTTTAATTCAACAAAATTACATTCCACGCATCATCATTCTTTCAGAGAATTTTGATGTAGAAACACCGGTATTAACTTTTATATTTGTTAGAACCATATTTGTTTTATGATTTTTTTGTACGTTTTTCATTTCCGAATGCATTCGAATCCAGAAGCCGGCTATTTTCTCTACTTTTTTAAGCGTAAGAATTTTTAAAAGTTCCCCGTCTTCGTCGTAAAATTCTTTTTTCATTCCTACAAAATTGTCTTTTCGTATCCAAGTTTTTGTTTTGCTATACATATAATCTTCATCTTTCGATACGCTTTCTACGACATAACAGGCATGTTCGTTAAGTGTTTCTTCCTTTAAAAGTGTATGTACATCAGCATCTAATTTACGATCACCTAAATCATCATAAGTAAAATCAGAACCCATAAAATAGTCACTCTTACTATCGCTTGATATTCTTTTTACTTTCTTAAGTGCTGGCAAATAAATCCATTGGTCATCAGCTTTATCACTATCATAAGTCCAATTCATAAAAGAAGTATTTTTAACATCGGCTGGTGTTAAGAAAAACATTATGCTTTTTTCTGTATCGCCTAAATCTTTTGTGTATTGCTGAATTTTCCGAACACGAGTTTGACCAGATTTATTTGTCAGTGTCATTGTTAACACTGATGTTTGGTCGTCGCCTGTAGGTAAATTATAGGCTTTTTCTACTATCTGACGACCTGTTAATTGTGCGTTTGCACCAAAACTTGTTGCAAATAATATTACAACTGCTATTACTAATTTTATTGTTTTCATCATTCTAATTATTTAATTATACAATTATTTAATGGTTCAATGATTTAATACTATCACATTTTCTCATTAAATCATTGAACCATTGTATCATTTATTACTTACTGTTTTTAAAATTGCACCCAATATTTTTAGGATCTCTTCAATATCAGATAACAAACTTTCTGCTAATTTTTTATCTATATAATCACTATCTCTAAGAAGTCTTAACCAATAATGTGTTTCTCTTGCTTCTTTATAAGAAATGAAAAACTTTGCTCTAAATTCTTTTTTAGAAATACTACCAGAAGCTTCTTCTGCATTTGCACCAACAGAGGTTCCACTTCGTAGGATTTGCTTCGATAATGTAAATTCTCTCTTTTCCTTATTTAAGAATTTATTTAATTTTATTATTCTTAATGCAAAATTGTATGTCTTATTTAGTATTACATTTTTTTCCATATTTCTAATTATTTACTCTCTTTCATTATATCATTGAATCATTGAATCATTGAATCATTGTATCATTAATCATTTCTTTTTAAAATAAACATTACTCATATACAACAGAACAAGCATAATTGTAAGTGTTCCTACAAAACTTGTAAACATGTTTAGAGAAACTAATGCTCCAAGTTCACGGTTTGGTGGGAATACAGAGAACATCAATACCAAGAAACCTGCTATTACAACTATTGCATTAAAAATTATTGCTTTACCAGAATGTGCCATTGTTAATTGTGCTACCTGCATTTTATCCTCAGAGTTGGCTGCATTTGTGCGATATTGTTCCAAAAAGTGCACTGCATAATCTATTCCTATTCCAATTGCAATACTCGAAAGTAGTGCTGTTGTAGTACTAAGTGGAATATTTAAGAATCCCATAATACCGAAACTTATGGCTGCTGTTAAAATAATTGGAACAGAACTTATCAATCCTATTTTAATATTTTTAAACATTAATGATAATAAAACTATGATTATCAATAATGATAAGATTAAACTTTTTATCTGTCCTTCAAGAATTAAATCAGTAAAAACCAAACCTTTATATCCGCTTCCTGCGTAATTCATTGATATTCCCATTTTTTTGAAATCATCTTCATAAGTATGAATTATATCAAGAGCTGAATTAATAGCTTTTGAGTCGTCTTTTTTAAGTTGGAATGTGATATTTGCTTTCTCGTAATCATAATCTACAACTTTATTCAAATTTTCTGGGTCACCAGACATTTCGTAAAGCAATAAGTACTGAGCAATCATATCTTTATTATCAGGAATTGTATTAAACTCCTCTTTATCAGCATTCATTACCTTATTCATACGGTTGATATAATCGGCCAAAGAAAATGTATTTCCCACAACTTGAAGTTGACTATCAACATCTTTTTGCATTTTGTCAATAAGCTTAAGAACAGCAGGTTCTTTAAATACATCTTTTTTTCCATTTGCATCAAGAATTAAATTTAAAGAACTTGTTCCGCCAAAATTTTCGTTTATAAATTTATCTGTTTGTACTATATCACTGTCTTTTTCAAACTTATCTAGGAAACTCGAATTAATCCACATGTTTTGCATTCCTATTATCGATAAGACAATTATTGCTGCCGAACCAATAATTGAAATATACTTATGTTTGATAACTGCTTTTGCAAAATTATTTGCTAATTTAGAGTGAGAGTGTCCTTCTTTATCTTCATCGTGATTAAGTTTTTTAGCTTTTGGTAAACCAAAAATCATAATCCCTGCAGGAAGAAAAACTAATGAAAAAATCATTGCCATCATCACGCCAAAGGCAGTAAAAATACCAAAATATTTTACAGGATAAACCTCTGATGTAAGAAGTGAAATAAAACCAACTGCGGTGGTAACCGATGTCATAACAACAGGTTTCCATAAATGTTTAAGCATATCTTTTGTAGCATCTATTTTACTTGCTTTTGGGTTATGATCGACAAAAGTATGAAGATGACTATAGAGATGAATTCCATCAGCAACACCAATAGCAATAAGCATTACAGGGATCATTGTTGATACTGCATAAATAGGAATTCCTACTGTTGCCATTAGTCCGAATGCCCAAATTGTAGATAAAAATACAACACCAAGCGTTATCATAGTTCCTTTAAAACTACGAAGTGTGATAAATAAAACTAGAAAAATTACAAGTATTACAATTGGAACCATCTTTTTCATATCGGCTGGGCCTAAAAGAGCCATTTCACCTTCAACTATTGGGCGACCTGCAACATGAATTTTAATATCATCGGTTTCTGATAACTTTGCAGCTTCTAAAATTTCATCGTAAAATTCTGGTGTAAAAACATCGTCCCCAATTTCGGCTACTATTACAGTAACTTGCTCGTTTTCGGAAACTAAGCGACCATAAACCATCTCGTTTTTACGAACATTTGCTTGTAGTTTCTTTAACTTTTCTTCTGATTTTGGTACACGCTTAAAAAAGCGTTTTACGTCCATCCCGTCTTCTGTTCCAACAATATTATCGGCATTGTAAAGTGAGGTAACATCATCTTTTTCAATCTCGTCGAATTTTTGAAAACGCTTTGTCAGTTGCTTAAGTGTATCAAGAGTTTCTGTATTATAAATACCCTTTTTATTTTCTACGGCAATTATTATTCCGTCTTTTATATTAAACCATCCTTCAGCTTTATCGCTATAAATAAATGCAGGATGATCTTGAGGCATATACTTATCCAAGTCGGTTTCCATTCTTGTATTCGTTGTCATCTCAAAAATGAAATATCCAGAAATTGCAAAAATAACTATCATTGATAGCCATTTATAATTTAGTAGTTTATTTAATATTTTTTCCATAATAAATTATTTTTTATTTTTAATACTCAACAAAGTTAGTTAATATTCACTAACGTTCCAAATTTTATTAAAGCTTTAATATATTTTAACAAAAAAATCTATTAAAAAGCAAGTCGCATTTCAACCCTAAACATCATAAAATCGTTTGGCAAGGCTAGAGTTTGCACATGACTGCCAATAAATGTTACTTTTAAATGATTTTTAAAAGCCATAAGACCAAGTTCTAAATCTTGCTCATTTGTTTCTGCATCTTCAATCTGTCCGACAAATTTTGCAGCAATATGAAACTTTCTTTTGCCAGGGAAACGATGCTTAATCATAGCTTGCCAAAGAGGAAATTGAGCTGCGTCCATACGCATAATTTCACCAATAAAAAGGTTACTAAAAAGTGGTTGAAACGTAGCATTATTATCAATATCAACTTTTCCGATATATGCACCACTTATTTTTGTTAATGAGGCGTTATCCCAAGTTCTACTTTTACCGAATTTAGCAATATACACAAAGGTGTTCTGATGTAACATATTTTGATATATTCCACCTGTTTGAATAAAAAACCCAAATGGTAAATTAAAATCAAATAAAGTTCCTGTATAAAATTTATTATCAGGGATATATTCTTCTGTTCCAAATTCATCGTAAAAAATTAAACTAATATTTGTAAGTGAAACTTTTTGTTTTGCTGTTGATGTTTCATTTTCATCAGAAAATTCATCGGAACTACCAAACTCATTAAAATCGTGGTTTTCGTGAAATTCATCATTGTTATTTGAAAATTCGTCTTCATTATTTTCAGAGAATTCATCTTCATTTGTATTTGAAACTTCTTGTTTTTTATAATGAGGATCCCAATTTATTACAAATCCTGCAAGGTTTGTTTCTCCAACTTTTTTACCAATATTCTCGGTATAGTTCCCATTATTTATTAACCCGTAAAGATGTCGGTTAGCACAAAATTTCCCCATTCTTGCAAAACTTTTATTTACGGTTCCAATCCTTGCATTAACTGTAAAAGCACCAATTTCTTTATCTAAACTAACGCCTAAGACCCGTTCGTCGATTAGGAAGAAATCGCCCATGCGGGTTTCGTGTAATCCGACTTTTAGCTTAAATGTTTCTCCAGTATAAGAATAAAAAGCTTGGCGAATACCTAAATGCCTTGAAGATTTTTCTTCCTCATCATTAACAAATTCAGAATTTTGCCAATTTTTAAATCCTCCTTCTAAATAAATATGATTTTTATTTTTCCCAAATCCAAAATCTAAGGCAGCAAGTAACATTCCGCCATTTAGTTTAGTGTTACCTAAACTATCATAAGGACTTGTCATAATTCCTGGTGCCATTGTTCCTTCTACACCCCACAGAATTGGGACATCTTTTTTGAAAGGTGTTAAATGAGCACCCAACATACTGCGGCAGTCCATTTGTGCTGATGCCGAATTAATATTTATAAGAATAATACCTGCGAAAATTAATAAAAATCGTGTTTTCATATTTTAAATTTCCATTTTTTTAATTCTTTTTAAAACTGTCTTGCCTTTATGTTCTTCACTATTTCTAAATGGGCCAATACTTTTTATATTACAATCACTCATACACTCGCCACACATTACACATTCTTGATTATCGAGTTTTGATGTTTTCCCTTCTCGGGTAATAGCGTTAATTTTGCATGATGTATTGCAAGTTTTGCAACCTACACAGGAATTTGTAATTCCTAAAACAGATGCACCAGGTATTTTAGTTACCCAGCCAAAAATTAAACCTGCAGGACAAATCATTTTGCAAAATGGGCGATGTATAAATAAGGAGCTTATCAATAATACTCCTAAAAGGATGTATCCTGTAATATTTGGAGAATAAAGATTAAAAATTATTTTAAATGGGCCTATTTTGCTCCACTCAATGCTCTGTGTAATAATAACTTGCATTGTTATAATTGCAAATAATATATAGCGAGTTATTCGCATAATTTTTTGTGCTTTTTCTGTTTGTAAGATTTTTATTTTACCAATATATAAGAATTCCTGAATAGCTCCTAAGTAACAAATCCATCCACAAAAAACTTTTCCTTGGAAATAGGTTAGAATTACAACGCCCATAAAAAGGACTATCGCAGTCCACTTCCAGTATTGTCCAATACTAACCAATATTACATTTTGAAAACTTGATATAATTCCTGGACCACCTCTGTAAAATCCTAGAATAACAACTGCAGCAAGTAGAAATAATGGTCTAAGTTTTCTTGTTTTTTCGTGTCTAACAAAAAAACCAGCAATTAATGTGGCAAATAGAATTCCTATAGCCCAATTAAAACGATTCCAATTTGTTTTGGGGATATATTCTTCTTCTTTAGATTCACTAAACTCAGAAAATTCTTCTACATTTCCTTCCGAGAATTCATCAGTATTTTCTTCTGAAAATTCATCTGAACCTTCTGAACTAAATTCATCATCATTAGAAAACTCATCATCTGTTTGTGTTAATGCAGTATCTTCATCAAAATCACTAAAATTATCAATACTTGAGTAAGATAATGATGAAATCATCAATAAAATAATAAACAATAAATATGTAAATAAGTTTTTCATAATTTAAAATTTTAATCTGTTAAGAACTTGCGTCAAGTTTTATTGTTCCAAAACCTCCATCTTTTTCGCATTCTCTAATAACAGTCATATTTAGCTTTCCACTTGAAGTATCAGTTACAACCACCATTAGTTTTCTACTCCAATCGTTTGTTGATTTTTGTTTCCAAGGTGTCGATTTAATTACTTTTAATCCTTTCATTGTAAATTTAGTTGCTTTCATTTTTACAGGACACGATCTATGTGTAAGGGCAACTTTTATTAAAATAACCAATGTATCACCTTTTTGGTACTTTTCTTTTTTCCCTTTTACTACCTCTAATTCTATTTCGCAAGCATTAGCGGTTTTAGGCATAAATGTAATTGAGAATAACCCAATTACTAAAATAATAATCCATTTCATACTCATATTTAATTCAATTTATTATAGTTAATATTAACTAACTTATTAGATAAAAAAAACGATATCTACTATACCATTAATTTAAAAGAGTTTATTAGTTTTAGCCCTTCTTGTTTTAAGTTAAAATTCTGATTATTTAATTCCCATCGTTTTACTAACAAACGAAACGAACCCATA
>JAMOQL010000211.1 GCA_027064025.1 Bacteroidales bacterium | reverse complement strand
TCTCCTCAAAATATCGCTTGCTGCTGATGAAATTTTCGTTTTCTTTTTTAGCGGAATTTTTTTCTTTTTCTTTGTTAAAATTTTCTTCTACAAATTGATAATTATTTTCAGTTTTTTTAGATTCAAAATTTATATAATTTTTATCGAAATGGGGGGAGTTTTTTTCTTTTGCGTTTTCTTTCCCATTTCTTTTAATTTCTTTTATTTTCTTTTCTTTTCTTTTCTTTTGTGCACCTTTTTGGGGGTTTTCTGCACTTTCTGCATCATTAAATAGGGTTTTTGTTGCATTAATGGGGGTTTTTGTTGCAAAAACTCCCTTTTTTGCATCATTTACTATTAACTCTTGTCGTAGTTTTGTTTCGCCTCTTCGGGCTAAAATGTAGTTATTTTGGATGTTTTTGTTAGTTAATGTTGCAAAAACCTCATACTTCTCTATATCAAATAGTTCGTACTCAATACAGCTGCTTATTACCTGTTTTACTAATTCTTCAGAAATATCGTAATTTAGGTAGTCAGAAATGTCAAAAGCGAGGTTATTATCTACTAAAATATAATAGCCTTTTCCACCATAAATAAGCATCAAAATATACTCGTAAATCAGGTAGCCTTTTGCTCCAAATTTGCTCAATAATCGGCGTATTTTTCGGTTGCTAAATTGGGATGTATCCTTGGGATAATAGTCCAAATTTTCTTTCTTTGGTCTTGCCATTATTTATCAGATTTATCTATTAAATAACAAGCATAGATCATTAATGCTTCCTTAGTAAATTTACCAAATGTTGGTGGATATTTAGCCTTAATACGGTGTAAATTGGTTTCTCTTCTCAGGTTTTTCTTTTCTTTCATGCACTTTTAGTTTTAAAAATTGAAGTGCAAAAGAATGCTGATAATCTGTGTTTTACAGTACAATGTGCGTACATTGTACTGTGTTTTTATTGTATTTCTTTGTTCTCCCTTCTTTCGTTTGCCAATACATTATAACCATTGGTTAAATCTTTGAAGATTGTAGGAAAGTAGTCATTATTATTGGAGTGTATTGCTCTAGAAAATGTAGAAAAATTATTATTATTGATGCTGGTATTAAGAAATTTTGCAATTTCTTTTACTGCTTCTGTTTCATTTATTGACTCTAATAATATTGTTTTATTCTTGATTAAGGTTTTAACCAATTGAATAAATCCGACTTTTTCACCGTTCCAACGTAAATTTGATTTTTTATTGCATGGTTTCTTTTTTGCAATTAAACTAAATCCTGAGGTTTTAGCTGATTGTTCTATTGTTTTCATTGCATAATACAATTGTGTAATTTGTTTTCGGTGCATTAGAATTATTCTTTTCTTAGAAACTTTGTTTAATGGTTTAATGTCTAGTCTTACGAAAGGGGTCTTTATAGAATAATAATTTCTTAGTACTCGCTTATTAGCATTTTCTTGTAATTGGCTTTGTTTATTATTTAACTCACTATATAGATTAGTTAGAATTTCTTTTTTAGTTTCATGGGAGCTGTAAGGAAGATTGTACAGCAAATAGTGCTTAAAATTCTCTACAGTATTATATAAATGCTTATTGTAGTTATCTTTAAAGAAAAATCCATTATAGATTGGTATAACGCATAATTTCTTGTCTATACATATATCGAATTCATTGAAAAATTGT
>JAMOQL010000210.1 GCA_027064025.1 Bacteroidales bacterium | reverse complement strand
AAACGATTAATCCAGACTATTTTACTGGGTATGTCTTGTGTAAAACTACCCATCAATATGACTAAAAATAAAATTGAAGAAATGGAAGCTATGGCTAAATAAGGGCTCCTAAGCCATTTAATTATTTGACTTTTTCTGAAAAGAATAAATACTAAAATCAAACTGGTCAAATACACAAACAGTGTGTATAAATTATTGGGGAAACTTATGCTTGTAAACGAAATACTTGTAAAGTACTCTAAGCCAAAGCCCAATATTATAGAGGTAAATACAATCGTAAAACTCTCTTGATATTGCCAAGGCGAATCCCAAATATTATTTTTATTTTTTAATTCGATATTCATTTTTCAAATTTACACAAAGCAAACTCATACTTAAATAATGCCTCAAATATTAATCTAGAATATATTTAAATAATATCCCATTCTTAAAAAGAGAAAGCCCTCAAAGATATCTCTGAAGGCTTTTCAAAGTTACTGATTACTAACTATCTACAAATCCACTGATGGATAAGTATTTTCTCTCTTTTTAGCCTGCTCCAACCATTGTGGAATTAGAGTTTGCTTAAAGTTTTCTTTATCTTGTTGCATTTTTTCAGGATCTAAGCCAATATATCGCTGAGCTTTATCTTTTGTAGAGATATCTGGATAAGCCACATCGCCCTCGAAACCAAGTTTAATTAACAATTGAGCCAATTTTATTCTTGTTCCTTGAGCAATATCGATACCTGTTGCTACTACTCTACTAATCTCAACTGGTGCGTGGAAAGATGCTCCGTGAGCTGCTACAGAATAATCCCAACGCCATTGTGCATGACGAATACCTTGCAAAATATCTTTCATTTGTTTATCTGTTGCTCCTAAATCCCAACATTTTCCAGCTTCTACATGAGCTTTAACCAACAAAACTTCTAAACGCTGAGTATTTTGTGCAATTCTATCTTGATTATCGTAAACATTTTTCATTAATTCTTTACCTTCCTGACGGTGACAAACTTGACAAGAATTAGCAATATTATTTAATGGGGATTGAATTTTATGATCTGTAAACTTAACACCACCTTCCGATTTATATGGCATATGACAATCGGCACAAGACACACCTCTCTGAGCATGGATACCCATTTTAAAAGTTTCGTAACCAGGATGCTGTGCTTTTAACATTGGAGCTTTAGAAATTTTATGCGTCCAATCTTTAAACTCTAACTCATCGTAATACGCCTCCATATCTTCCACTTTTTGCCCTTTATCCCAAGGGAAAGTTAAATAAGGCACCCCTTCTTTTGGAGTGTGTTTATTAAAATAATATTCTACGTGACACTGAGCACAAACCAAAGAACGCATTTCTTGATGCGATGCTTTTTTAATATCTTTCCCTTGACGCTCGAAAGCTTCGATAAGCGCAGGTCTGGTAATAGTAAGGTTCATTGTTTTAGCATCGTGACAATCCGCACAACCAATTGGATTAACAATCTCTGAACCTAAACGCGCCCATTTACCCGAATAAAATTCAGCAATACCATCACGCTTCATAACTCTTGGCACATCAGGTCCTTTACAAGTCCAGCAAGTAGCTGGCATAGGACCAGTTTTATCGTCTACAGGAGCACCAGTACGCATAATATTTCTCACATCTTCAACAGCATAAACGTGTCCACGACCTTGATTATATCCTTTAGAGAAACCATAACCTGCCCATAATACAACCAACTTTGGATCTTCCGCTAATTCATCTTTCATCGCATTTCCATTATATTTACTACGAAAAGAGGTATCCGCTGTTTGATAATAAGTATTAAATTCTCTAGGAAAATTCTTTCCCCAAACTTCGTTTCGAACTTCTCCTGGAGCAATCTTCACTTGTGGAGTATAAACAAATGTAGCTTCTGTTTTTCTTTCTATTATTGATGATGCCAACAAACCTAGAAGGAATACGACTACGACTGTTGCTGCAAAAATCATCCAATTAACAATGGGTTTTCTTCCTGATGTACTCATGATTTTAAATTTAAGTTATTAATAATCTTTTTATAATTAATTTTATTTATCTACTGCTTTTTGTAACCACTCTGGTGCATTATTGCCTTGGCTTGGTGTTCTAGCCCAAGGAGTAGAAGTCAAACTATTCACCCTTCCATGAGGCACCTCTCTATGACACTCCCAACACTCTCTATCGGTTTTATGAACTGAAATATTCGTTTTCGCCATCAATTTACTATCGTTCAAAAGTTCACTATGACATCGTACACAATTGTCGTGAACCACTCTCTTACCTTCTTCTTTGATAAAAATAACTTGAGGCTCTGCTCTCATAGTAAATATAGTTGCATGTCTTAAACCATCTTTAGCTTTAAAAAAATACTTTTTAAAAACATTATCTTGTGGTACATGGCAATCGTTACACGTAGCATTTTCTCTGTGCGAGCTATGCTGATAGGTAGCGTACTGAGGCAACATAACATGGCAGTTAATACAAGTTTCTGGCTTATCGGATAAATAAGAAATAGCATTTGATACATTTAATATGTAGATGCCCATACCCATTATTATACCCACTACAATAATTACTGGTAATCTCCATGATGGAGGAGGTAATATGTTTTGAATTATACTCATCACTATATCTTTAAATTGTTATTTCATCTTTTTAATAGCCAATAAACACAGGGGCAAACCATTAACATTCTCCCACGACCGATTCAGCTCTCGTTTTACTTCTAGACAAGATCCTTTCTCGATATGATATTTTTCGCCTTCAACGACCAGTTCTCCTTTACCCTCAAGTACATAAAACACTACATCAACATTATTTTTATGCTCTTTAATTATTTCTCCTTCCGATAAAGTAATATGAATCACCTCTAAGCTATCATCCGAAAATAATTTTAACGCGTCTAAACCTTCCTTTATAGTTGTTAAATCCCTAATATTGTTTGTTTTAATCATTTTATATAATTACGTATTAATTTACCGAAAATAGATAGTCCTCAAATTTAATTCTATGATAAATATCAGATTCATAAAAAACAGCTTATTTATAACGATTTTAAACTATCATAGATTAAATGTTAAAAAATCGACAGATTTATTTAGCTTTGTAATAAACTAAAAAAATATGAAAATTAAGTTAATCGTATTATTGTTGTTATTAAGCTCCCAATTAATTTATTCTCAAGGATTTAAAGGAGGACTCATTGGAGGTCTAGTTGTTTCGCAAGTAGATGGCGATGCCTATGCAGGATATCACAAAATTGGCATTCAAGGAGGTATTTATTCCCGATATATATTTAATAAAAGTTGGTCACTGTACAATGAATTAAAATTTATTCAGAAAGGAAGTAACCAAACCAATAAAGATGACCCTTACTCAGATTTTAAAATTAAACTAAATTATATCGGTCTACCATTTATTCTAAATTATCAATATAATGATAAATTTATTTTTGGAGCTGGTTTATCTTATGGAATATTAATGAGTGCCGAAGTGCAAGATGGTGCTGGAATAGTCGATCAAGAACACTTATCCTATCACAATTATGACGCAAATTTAATAATTCAAATAAAATATACTTTAAACGAACACCTATGGATCGACGTTAAAGGAAGCTATTCCATTATCTATATTACGGACGAAGCGCCAAGGCAATTCAACAATTTAATTAGCTTTTCCTTAGGCTACGAATTCTAAAAAAAGAACAGTTAATAAAGTTTTTCTATCTTTGGCAAGATTTCTGTTTTAAACAAAAATAATTATCATAAATATTAATAAAAGAACAATACAATGAAAGCAAAATTTTTACCTTTATTAGTAACAATTGCAATCTTATTTTCCATCTCATCTTGTAAGACAAAAACAACAGTTGAAAAAGAGCAAGGATTTAAAGAGATTGTTATTCCTTGTCAAAAAGATGGTCGCTCTGACAAAGAATATTATAGAGCAGATGGTAGTGCAAAATCTACCAATATGCAAGCCTCACGCGAAAAAGCTTTATTAGCTGCCAAACAAAGACTAGCTGGTTTTATCAATTCAAAAATCAAATCAGTAACCGACCGTTACATGAATGATACTGAAGTCGAAGACCGCTCGAACTTTGAACAAAAGTTTGAAAACTTAACAAGAGAAGTCGTCAAACAAACTTTAGTCGATGTAAAAGTGGTTTGCGAAAAAACAGGAACTATCGAAGGTGGTAAATACGAAACATTTATTGCTGTAGAAGCTTCTAAAGCAGCCATTAAAGATGGAATTTCTAATACTTTATCGAACAAAGACAAAATACAAGTTGATTACGACAAAAAGAAATTCGAAGAAATTTACAATCAAGAAATGGAAAAAATGGAAAACTAATAAGTTCTATTTTTTAAAATAAGTATTTTAAGGTCTAGCTACAAGCTTGACCTTTTTTATTATCTGATATTTTTCTATTTATTTAGTATAACATATAAATATTTATCTAAACAATCAGAAATATTTGTATCTTACGAATTCAAAAAATATTGTAGAATTTAAACTAAAATAATATGAAGAATATTGCTGTAATCGGCTCTGGTACAATGGGTAACGGAATATGCCATGTGTTTGCTCAAAAAGGTTATAATGTAGCCATGATTGACATTAGTCAAGACGCTTTAGATAGAGCTTTAAAAACTATCGGAAAGAATCTAGACAGAATGGTTAAAAAAGAAAAAATTACCGAAGAAGATAAAATTGCTACCTTAGGCAACATCACTCAATATACTAAATTAGAAGATGGAATTAAAGGTGCCGATTTAGTTATCGAAGCTGCTACAGAAAATGCAGATATTAAACTTCAAATTTTTAGAGATTTAGATGCTCTTTGCGACGAAAAAACAATCTTAGCAACCAACACATCTTCGATCTCAATTACTAAAATTGCCGCAGTAACCAAGCGTCCAGAAAAAGTGATTGGAATGCACTTTATGAATCCCGTTCCTGTAATGCGTTTAATTGAAATTATTAGCGGATACAAAACATCTAAAGACGTTTTAAACGCGATAATGGAAACCTCTAAAGCAATTGGAAAAACACCCGTTCCCGTTAACGATTATGCAGGTTTTGTTGCCAATAGAATCTTAATGCCTATGATTAACGAAGCCATTATCTCTCTCCACGAAGGCGTTGCAGGAGTCGAAGAAATCGACACTGTTATGAAACTTGGAATGGCTCACCCAATGGGTCCATTACAATTAGCCGACTTTATTGGGTTAGATGTTTGCCTATTTATTATGGACGTATTGTACAAAGACCTAGGAAAAGACAAATATGCACCAGATCCATTATTAGTAAACATGGTTAATGCAGGAAATTTAGGTGTGAAATCTGGAGAGGGTTTTTACTCTTGGACACACGGAACAAAAGAATTAATTGTTTCTGATTCATTCAAATAGAGAAACGCATTAAGTAAAAAATAAAATACAGTTAAGTCTTTCTCTTACATTTATTAAGAGAAAGACTTTTTTATTTAGAATCATGCCAAATAATTTTAAAAGCAATAATCCTTTATATATATTTGTAAGTTAAATATAACTTCAACAATGAACAAAACACGAACACATTCTTTTAGTATCCCAATAATGGGAATCGGTTTTACAATTGACACAGCTATTAAAGTTGCACCCTTTGGAATTTCGTCTGTAATGTCCTTGGTAGATGATATTCTTATCGAAAAGATGCGAGAATTCCATAGTCGAGAATTCCAACTTCCTTTTAATGCAATTCCAATAAAAACTGAAGATTTCAGAGCAAAGCGAATTACTGCATACTTAAATATGGTAGACACTATTGTTAAAAATAAATTTAACAACATAATTGATTCTATCACAAAAAAAGGAAAAGATTTTGATAAATACATCAATATGCTTCCCGATTATTCTACTCTAAAACAAGAATTTAACGAACTAGTAGCCAACAACGAATCGTTATTCACTATTAAAGATTGGGCATCAAAGAATCTAACTATGGGGTCTATCGATGTCAATATCATGACAAAATTGGATAAAGTTAATTATAAAGCAGGCTCACAATTGCCTATAGAATATAATGACGCTTTTGCAGCTTTAAGAGGGTTTGCAAAAAGCAACTTAAATTCTTCGATAGTATTATCTGCAGGAATGAGCCCAAGACTATATTCTTATATTTCTGAATTCGAAGATTTTTATCCAGACAAAGATTGTAACATTAAGAAAAAAATTATTCTTAAAGTTAGCGATATGCGTTCGGCTTTGATTCAAGGTCAGTTTTTTGCAAAAAAGGGTATCTGGGTTTCTGAATTTCGTATAGAATCGGGACTAAATTGTGGTGGTCATGCTTTTGCTACCGACGGTTTGTTACTAGGTCCTATCTTAGAAGAATTTAAAAACAATCACGATAGAATAATAGAAACCGCTCATATGACACTTTGTTCTGCTTTAAAATCTCTGGGCAGAAAAGTTCCCGAGAAGCCTCTCCCTGTCCGAGTAACCGCTCAAGGAGGTATAGGAACTACAGGCGAACAAGAATTTTTATTGGATTATTACAAAGTAGACGGAACAGCTTGGGGAACACCATTTTTATTAGTTCCAGAAGCGGCTAATATTGACGACTCAACCCGTAACCTTTTGGCTGAAGCAAAAGAAGATCAATTCTATTTAAGTGATATTTCTCCGCTAGGCGTAAAATTTAATAGTGTTAAGGGGAATACTAAAGATATAGAAAAGCAAGCCTTAATAGATGCCGGTAATCCTGGTTCAAATTGTCCAAAACGTTATTTAGTTTCTAATACCGAGTATACTGACAAAGCAATTTGTACAGCATCGAAAACTTATATTAAAAAGAAAATAGAAGAATTAGAAACCAAAAATCTTTCTGCAGAAGAATACAAAAAAGAATACGACAAAATAACCGTAAAATCTTGTATTTGTGTAGGATTAGGAACTTCAGCATTAATTGTTAATCAATTAGACCATAAAATTGAAGGTTCAGGAGTTTCTGTTTGCCCTGGTCCTAACATGGCTTATTTTGACAAAACCGTTAGTTTAGAAGAAATGGTTGGGCATATTTATGGGAAAAACAATATTAGAGGGAAAAGTAATCGCCCTAATATGTTTATTAAAGAATTAAGAATGTATATCGATCATTTTAGAAAAGTAACCGATAACATGGCTTGGCCTTTAAATCGTAAAGATGCCAAATTTATCAAAACATACGAAAAAAATATGATTCTTGGAATAGCATATTATAAAAAGAAACTTATTGATCAGGTTAGTAATAAATTTACCAATTTGAAGCCCATTTTTCTAGATGAATTATACGAAGCAGAAAAAGATTTTCTTAAAATTGAAGTTGAAAACGAAAAGAAAACATTGAATTTTGCATAAATTTAGAATCTCAAATAGGATTAATAAAATAATTAACTAATGAATGTATTAATATTAGGTTCGGGAGGTAGAGAACATGCTTTAGGTTGGAAAATAGCTCAAAGCAAAAAATTAAATCAGCTCTTTTTCGCTCCAGGAAATGCAGGGACACATCATCTCGGACAAAATATAGAACTAAATCCTGAGAATTTTGAGGACGTGAAACAGACCGTACTCAATCAAAATATAAATTTAGTTATTGTTGGCCCAGAAGCACCTTTAGTAGAAGGGATTGTAGATTTCTTTAAAACTGATTCTGATTTAAAATCTATTGGTATCATTGGGCCTTCGAAATTAGGTGCAACTCTCGAAGGATCGAAAGATTTTGCAAAAGCTTTTATGCAAAAACATAATATTCCAACAGCAGGATATTTAAGTGTAAATAAAAATAATCTTGACGAAGGATTTTCTTTCTTAGAATCTGTAAAAGCCCCGTATGTACTTAAAGCTGATGGCTTGGCAGCAGGGAAAGGCGTTCTTATTATTGATAATATAGAAGAAGCCAAATCGGAACTAAAATCTATGATAGATGGCAAATTTGGTGAAGCCAGCAGCACCGTTGTTATAGAAGAATTCTTAGACGGTATCGAACTTTCTGTGTTTGTATTGACCGATGGTAGCTCATATTTACGTTTACCCGAAGCTAAAGATTACAAAAGAATTGGTGAAGGAGATGTCGGACTAAATACGGGAGGAATGGGAGCCATCTCTCCTGTACCTTTTGCTGATAAGGAATTTCTACAAAAAGTTGAAGACAGAATTATTAAACCTACAATCGATGGCTTTAATACCGATAATATTGACTACAAAGGATTTGTGTTTATTGGTCTTATGAATATAGATGGCGAGCCTTTTGTAATAGAATATAATGTTAGAATGGGAGATCCCGAAACCGAAGTTGTAATTCCAAGAATAGAAAATGATTTGTTAGATATATTAGAAGCTACAGCAAATGGCACACTGGACCAAAAGACAATTCAAATCAATCCTCAATACGCCACTACTGTTATGCTTGTATCAGGCGGTTATCCTGAATCTTACGAGAAAAACAAAATAATAACAGGATTCAATAATTGTACAGGATCTGAGATTTTTCATGCTGGTACAGGCTTTTTAAATAACGAAGTTGTAACAAAAGGAGGACGTGTAATTGCGGTTACATCCATAGCCAATAAAATGAATGATGCTCTTAAAATATCGTTTAAAAATGCTGAGATAATACAATTCGACAAAAAAAATTACCGCAAGGATATTGGCTTAGACTTACAATAATAAACAATACAATTTATGATACTTCGATTCTTCAAAAGCAATAGTTTAGGAATAATATTCTTTATTCCTCTATTGGCTTTATTGCTTTGGAGTGATTTATTTTTATCTGAAAAAACCAATTTTGTTCCTCTTCCATATTCAATGCCTGCATACGCATTGATTATGAAATACCTCAGCAACACTATTATATCAGGGATATTAGCTCTAATATTAATTATTTCTCAAGCTTTTTACTTGGTATACATCAACAAAGTATATAATTTTATA